>CAMOQY010000016.1 GCA_946623295.1 uncultured Lachnospiraceae bacterium
CCCACCCCGGCCAGCTGCGTCAGCTCTTCTATCGTATCCGGAACCTTTCCATCATATTTTACACAGATATCCCGGCTGCAGGCAATAATATTTGCCGCCTTTGAATGGTAAAATCCTACCGGGTGGATCAGCCGCTCCACGTCCTCCTGCACGGCGGCAGCCATCGACGCGGCGTTTGGATAGGCCGTAAAAAGCGCCGGAGTGACCGTATTGACCCGCGCGTCGGTGCACTGCGCGCTCAGGATCACGGCGACGAGCAGCTGCCAGGCATCCTCGTGCGTCAGGTAGCATCTTGTTTCACGGCCGTAGGCCTCATCGAGCAGATCCATTACTCTCTGCACCCTGGCAGGGTCCGGAGATACGCGATTCTTCCCGCCGCGTCCTGCGGGCCTGGCTGCGGCGCGTTTCTTCTGTGCTTTTTTTTCCGTATTTTCAGGCATGGTTCAATTCCTCAAGCTCTTTCAGGTGCGAGGCCTCCGCGGCATCTATCATCCTATTCACCTTGTGCAGCACGGGCAGCGCGAGAAAGAGCGATATGACGTCTGCGGCTGCCTGCACACTGCATACGCCCTCCGCCTTAAACAGCGCCGCCATCGGAAAGACGATGGGCAGGAAGCATGTGCCCTGGCGCGCTATGGCAAGAAACGTCACGCCGAAGCCGTAGCCTATGGAGCCGCACAGCATGTTTACTATCGCGACCCATCCGTGGATCGGCAGGGCGATGCACTGGAGTATTATACACAGCTGACCCAGCCTCATCATCTCGGCGTCCTCGACCGTAAAAAGACCGATCAGCGGTCCGGAAAAAACGGCGATCAGCCCTCCCAGGGCAGCCATTCCGAAAAACGCAGCCCTGGAAGCAAATCTGACGGAAGCCCTGACCCTGGGAAAATTCTTCGCTCCCCAGGAGAATCCGGCAACCGGCTGAAACCCGTTTCCGAAGCCGAGCACAAAGCCAAAGGGGAACATCATTATCTTTGTGGATACGCCGATCGCGGCAAGGAGCGAATCGGAGATCCCTCCCGCGATATTGTTGAGCACAACGCCGGCCACTATGGAGAGCGCATTTCTGAAGAGCGAGGATGCGCCGACCTTTATGACCTCGGTCACTATTTTTTTCTCATAGCTGACCTTGCGCAGCGAAAGGTTTAGCATGCTGCGCCTTGATACGTAAGGCACGAGAAGGATAACCAGGCTTATCGCTTTTGATAGCGCAGTCGCGATGGATGCGCCCGCGACTTCGAGCCCGAGCCCGCCCAGCGTGAGTCCGAATATCTCTACCTTATCGAATATAAAGAAGGGATCGAGGATACAGTTCAGCACTCCTCCGACGCCTATGCCGACCATGGAATAGAGCGGCGCTCCCTCCGAGCGCAGGCTCTGGTTCAGGACAAAGCTGAGCGACATGACCGGTGCGGCGTAGAGCACGTAGTTTGCATAATCTACCGAATACTGTCTGCAGGTATCTGTAGCGCCGAGCAGATCCACGAGCGGTACGATAAATATCTTTCCCAGCAGCAGTATGATGCTTCCGAAAGCGAGAGCGGAAAACGCGCAGGTAGAAAGAACTTTTGCAGCCTGTTCCTTTTCTCCCGCGCCGAGAAGCCTTGAAATATAGCTTGCGGCGCCGATCGCAAGCATGGTGCCTCCCATCATCACGATCATGTCAAGCGACTGGTTGACGCTGACCGCCGCGGTAGCGTTTGTCCCAAGGGAGCTCACAAAAAAAGTATCCGCGAGATTATATATTGACGTGATCAGAAAGGAAAGGATCGTGGGAAGCGACATACGCATGATCAGCTTACCGACTGACTCGGTAAGCATCATGCTCTGTCTGTCCGCGGCCCGGTCTTTCGCCTTTTTATCCGCAGCTGTTGTTTTTTCTGCTTCTGTATCCATTCTGAATCGTTCTCCCGCCTTTTCCAGGCAGCTTCCGTATCGTTTTCCGGCCCCAAAACACTGGCCGCAGATATCCCAATATGAAACAACGTCTTAACTATCTGATTGTAAATATTAATAAAATAAAAAAATAATTTTGCTTTTGAAATCTTTCTCCTGAAATGCTATAATAAATACAGGAGGTAGCTGTCGTGTTTAAAGTAAACGATCTCATTCAGTACGGAGCTGACGGCGTCTGCCGTATCAGCGACATAACGGAGCGCGAATTCAGAGGGCAAAAGGTGACATATTATGTTTTGAATCCCGTCTTTAATGACCGGTCAACTCTCTATGTGCCCGCAAACAACGAAACTCTGGTCTCGCGTATGCGCTATGCCCTCTCCGCCGACGAGATAACTTCCATCATCAAGGATGATTCTCTCGGTGATCTTCCGTGGATAGAAAACGAGTCGGAACGCAAACTCCGCTACAAGGAGATCATACACGGCGGCGACAGCGTACAGCTGGTCAGAGTCGTCAAGACGCTCTACAGCCATCAGCAGGCCCAGAAAGCTGCCGGCAAAAAAATGCACATGTGCGACGAGCGGCTCTTTCATGACGCCGAACGCGTACTTTATGACGAGTATGCCGTAGCGCTGGGCATCAGCCCCGACGAAGTCCTCCCCCACATAAAGCAGCTCATGGAATCATAACGGCTGTTTTTTCCTGCCTATGATCTCTCCAAGCTTCACCGGATACTCTCTGTTTTCCGACGAAGCTTTTTTTATTGCCTCATCCGGCTCAAGAGTGTCTTTTCTGACGAGGACCACGATGGTAGAGCCGCCGTATTCAAAGCGTCCAGCCTCGTCGCCGCGCCGGACGTGGCACTCGCCCGTATCCTCCGTCACGATCCTCCCCACGAGCATTGCCCCTACCTGCATAAAGACCACAGGGCCAAAGTTTTCGCTCTTTATCACGCAGTAGTTCCTCGTATTCTGGGCAAAGACCGGCACAGCCTCAGTCGCAGCCGGACGTACGGTATGAAGCAGTCCCTTAAGCACGATCTGTCTTGTCTTATATCCGCTCTCAGGGTAAACATAGCGATGATAATGCGACGGTGTAAGACGGTAGATCAGACACAGCCCGCCCTCGTACAGGGCGGCAAGCTTTTCATTGCGGAGCAGATCTGTGACCGTGTACGGAACGTCCTTTACGGTCACGACACTGCCCTCGCGGATATCGCAGATTTTCAGCAGCCCGTCGCACGGCGAGATCATCGCGCATGGATCGTCCGCAACGGTACGGCTCCCCGGCATCAGCTCTCTCGTAAAGAAATCGTTAAAGCTCTCCCACTCCTTAGGTTTGACCTCGCTCATGGCGATATCGTTCATCAAAATGAACGGCGGTATGAGGACTGTGGATTTCCTCGTATCCAGAAATTCTCCCGCCTTTTTTGAAAGCGCGGGAGCCGTAAGCAGCTTAAGCAGAGACCTGCCTATCGGATTGCTGTAGAGAAAACGTATCATTTGATCATTCCGCCAAAGATACACACGCATACAAACACAGCCAGTCCGATGATACCAATGTATATCAGCGCTGGCATATAGGCCTTTTTGAGTTTGAACGGTGTGACAAAAGCAATGCCTACCAGAATAAGGCTCACCATGTAGTAATATCTGGTCTCGATCCCGAGCAGCAGATCGACAAGCAGCAGCGCGGGAAGTATAAACGCGGCGTTGGTCACGGGCAGACCGGTAAAGTATTTTCTCCTCTCACCCGAACCGACCGTCCGAAGCTCCTGCACGTCAAAAAACGCCAGGCGTATGAGGGCTGCGAGCGCGTAAAAGACCATTACGATCACAAACCAGAATTCTCTTCCTCCGAGCGCACACAGTATCGTTGCCGGCAGCACGCCGAACGCGGCAAGATCGGTCAGCGAATCGATATGCATACCAAAGGCGATCTCGTCCTCTGTGCGCTTTCTCGTCCGCGCGACCGTTCCGTCAAACATGTCAAAAAATCCGCTCAGCATCAGGCAGATAAGCGCGCCGTGAACGTTGCCCTCCACGCAAAATGTAATGCCGACGACTGTTGAAGCCAGGCTCATATAAGTGAGCAGTACAGTGTAATTATAAAAACCAATCAAAGCAGATCCGCCTCCTCTTCAGGCTCTTCAACCTCCCTGCTCTGATCTCCCCGGAATATGCCGGCGATCTGAATACCCATGACTACCACGGCTGCTACTACTACAAGCACATAGAAGCTTATACCCCTTGACAATAAAACTGCCGTAGCGATCTTTGCTTCGGTAAAGATCGGCGTAAACAGCATCAGAAACACTGTCTCGCTTATTCCTACCGCGCCGGGCAGAGGCATAAGATCTACGCAGAGATTCAGCAGACACTGTGTCGCCAGGATCTCAAGCACCGTGTATCCGCGGATCCCCAGAGAAAAATATACCCAGAGCGTGATAGAAAGCAGAGCAAACCTCTGCAGCGCCAGCACTCCGAATGCTTTCAGCACCACCATCTTATGCGACATAAAGAAACCTGCGCAGCGGTGGTAATTGCTGAGCTTTTCCTCAAACTCCGCGAGCTTTGCGGGAACGTCCTTTACTATATGCAGCTTTCCGAGAAGCCTGATGCTCCCCTTAAGGATCAGGTCTGTCAGCCTTTTATTAAAAAGCAGTATCAAAAGAAGGACGATCAGAGCAACATTAAGCACCGTGCCTAAGACAGCCAGAAACCAGACCGATGATATCGGGCCGGATATATATCCTATCCCGAGAAGGAAAAGAAGTGCCGTAATGATCAGAAACGCCACCTTGTACAGAACCGTCACGGCTATAAGAACGACCGTCGAGTCGGCCTTCGGCAGACCGTCCCTGCCCATATATATGAGCTGCATCGGCTGTCCGCCTGTATTCGAGGGGGTGATGGCACTGAAATAAATCTCTATAAACGAGTATTTAAAACACTTCCATACCGAGACATGTCTGCCGAGCGGCTTCATCAGAACTCTGATGCACCAGCCTCCGCAGAAAATGTATATCCCCATAAATACAAAAGCGACGATCAGCCAGAATTTTGACGAGTCCTCAAGCACCCGCATGACCTGATGAAAGTCCTTATCTCTCATGATAAGATAATAGGTGACAAACATCAAAACTGCGAGAGTCGATATCTGTACGAGTGTTTTTCTGACGCGGCTTTCCTTCATTATGATCTGTCCTGCCTGCTTAAAGCTAAAGCAGATGGATTATATCATAAAAAAAGGTACAAGCCAACTACAATAACTGCTGCCACCGGCGCGGCTATACCTGCGATCTTCAGCGCCTGCTCCTTTCTGTTCTTCTTTTGCGAAGTCTCCTGACGTACCGGCGCTTCGTCCCAAACTTCTTCGTCCGTCGCATCTTCATCTTTGAGCCATAGTATATCCTCGTCCGGAGTTTCTATCTTTGGCAGATCTCCGTAAAAGAGCTGCTCCACATCACGTGGCAGAAAGCTGTCCGAAGTAATATCGAAAAGCCTGTATACAGCGCTTACGCATTTCTCATCCTGATGATCGGCCTTTCTCATAAAAAAGGCGGAAAGCTCATTCATCCCTTTTTCATACCCGCAATCCGCATCCGCGCATACACAGAAAAAAACGTCCCGTCCGTCCGGAGTCAGAAAGACCGTCTGCGGAGAAAGCATCATATGATCCTCGGAAATAAGATACTCCTCCAGTCTGGACGGAAGTTTAGCCGCCGCACCCATCACCGCGGCAAGGAGCTCATAATCCGCCTGCCGCCTGGAGAGATATTTTTCCAGGGATCTGAGTCCCGTTATGTCGTAGCAGCATACCGTCTCTCCGTCCAGACTCATATTGTGCTGCGCAACCAGCCCGTCGATCATGTTTTCGCACAGTATTCTTTGCTCAAAGCCTTCGCCTGCGCACTGCACCGGCACATCCATGTATGTCCTGCCAAGTTCGTTTCTGTAATTTATCTCCATTATTCATCCTCCCGGAATATCCTGCCTGCGCGCATAAGGGCAGGCATATTACAGAAGATGCGCCTGGCGCTCTCCTCATATGATACGCTGCCATGCGGCCACAGAGATACTTCGTATTCTTCTTTTTCCGAGCACACCATCTCCAGCACCTTTCCTTCCTCGATAAGACCGCCCCATTTCTCCTGTATCCCTCGCCTCACCGACGCCATGGAAGCGCTGTGACGCGAAAGGGTCATGGCGAGCATGATGATCGAAAAGATCAGCAGGATCGCAGCTGTGATCACGATACTTGCCTCTACGGTCATCACGCCGCGGCTGTTTGTTTTTAATAATTTCATTACTGACCTCCGCATTTTGAACACGGCGGCAGGGATGTCTCGCTCAGCTTGATCTTTGTGTACGTGCGTTTGAGCCTGCTGCACTCTCTGTCACCGTGATATCTGTTTCCGTCGGGTGTGATATATATAGTCCCTCCGCCTCCTCCGCAGTATTCGCATGGATAGTATTTTGCTCCCGAACGGTTTCTTAAAGATCCGACAGCTGCTTCGGACGCTGCCGAGATATGCGGGGACAGGTATGTGCAGGTACAGGCCGAATGATATACGGAGCCATTTTCCGCTACATATACATATATATCGTTATCCCCGGTTTCTTCCTCCGGAGGCTGTCTCCCTTTCCAGGCTCTGCGGCAAGCCTGCAGGGTGATCAGAAAATTGCCTGTGTTCCAGGGCGTAAAGGCGGCTTTTTCCGGATAAGTCAGCCTTATCAGCACGTCTCCGTCATCGGTATGCACGGCGCTGCCGAGCAGATCGATATCGATCCCGGATAAGAGCTCTCCCGCCTTGCTTCCCTCAGTCAGATACTGCGCCCCGGCGACTGCCTCTGCAGCCATATCGAGCCTGCAGAAATTTACTGACTGATCCTGGAGTATTCCAAAGAGGCTGAGCAGCGAGGCAATGGCAATAATGAAGATGGAAAGCGCAAGCGCTCCTTCTGCGGTAACGCTTCCCCTGGCGGCGCTCGATGACCGCTGTCCGCCGCCGGTTTTCGCTTCCGGGGTAGAAGAGAAATTGCTTATGTTGTAGAGTCTTGTTGTCTGAAAGTGGATTGACAGTTTTTTATTTAATAACGCCTTTAACCCTGCAGAACGGACAGAAGCCATCGACCGCCGCCTCCTTTCATTATTTTTACTGCCTTGCAAACCTGTCCGGGCGCCGCCCGGCCGTTCAGTACTCTATTTCGCCGTAGCTGAACGCCGTGCCGGCTCTCAACGTATATTCAAGCTCGCCCGGAAGAAACGGAAATCCAGATCCGCTCTTTCCATCTATGGATATCCTGGCAGCGTAGATACAGTTTTTCATCAGGAAATCGCTGTCTTTTTTCCTTGCGAAAATCTGTATGCAGTCCATGGCGCGGTATGCAAGTGTATCCGTGCCAGCCAGGTACAGAAGCAGGCGTATGTAGTCCTTATACTCCAGCCCGCGCCCGCCGCCTTCACCGCTCTCGTCCGCGAGCGCCGCTCCGCGCAGCGAAAGCTGCCAGTTCTGCTCTTCCTTTATGAGAGGGACCTTTTTGCCGTCCATCAGCATCCTTACATCGCAGACCGCCTCCGCGAGCGCCCACAGCAGCGTCAGCAGCATTTCTATCGCCTCGACTGCTTCGCCGCTGCCCACAAGTATCGCGAGGGCTGCCGCCGCGCCAGCGATCTCCAGCCTGTAGTCGCTGTGAGTCTGCAGAAAGATATAATTCAGTCCTGTTCTTACGGCGGCAAGTCTTTTGACCGTAGACGAGAGGGACGCGAGATCGGAATCCTTGCCCGTAAGCGTATACTCCAGTTCCAGCATTTCGCCCGGCTTTTCTCTGTATGAATTAAGGTGGGTGAGAAGATACTCCCGGAATATCAGATTATCGATAAGATCGTGATCCATGGGCTCCCCGGCCCTCCGGTCCTTTGACTCGCCACCGAGCGCGGAAGGCAGCGCCGCTCTGCTTATCGGCTTTTCAGAAACCTCCGGAACACGGCTGCAGACGACCATGAGGAGCCCTCTCCTGCGCCAGTTTTCCAGTTTCTGTGACAGCCCGGCAAAGATCTCCAGCGCCTGGGAAAGACTCATTGCCTCCGCGCTCTCTTCTGCCGCCGCACCGGCCCCCTCTCCGTTGCCCTCGCCGTCTCCCCCAGATGGCAGGCCGGCTCCGTCCGTGATCTCCACGCTGCTTTTCAGACCCTCCTGGACCTGTTCCAGCAGATTTCCTATCCGGCCAAGATCCAGCTCTCCTTCGCTGTTTGTCAGATCCAGACCGGATATCTTTTCGCGGGCACTGTTCCACTGCTCCTGCATATCCTTTATTTCACGGATCAGTCCGCACTGTCTCATATATGTGCAGACAGCGCGGACAAACACCTCTCCGTGATCATCCGTCGCCAGCACGTACGAAATATCTGCGGACGACGCCTCGGAAAAGGAGATCCAATCCCCGCCCACCGCGTCATCCTCACGGGTGTTAAGACCGGTATATCTGTCCACGACCTCACGGAACTCCTGACCGTTTCCGATCCTGTCGGCAAAAAACAGCAGGCCGTATCTTTCCCAGACCTGGATATCATACATTGAAAAGGCTGAGGCTATGGCTGCGTTGGCAGCTGTCTGCAGGCGCAGTCTGAGCCCTTCGCTTCTGGCAGACTCCAGCAGCGTGCATATCAGACTTATGATAAGCACCAGCGCAAGACTCAGGAAAACCGTCGTCTGACCTTTATTCTTTTTTCCAAGCCATCCCGGCAACGCGGCTCCTCTCTATGAATAAATAGTTCCGGCTTTGCTGTTTATACTTGAGAAAATATTTCCTACAAGCTCCGTCAGCTGCTCGCGGAATATGATCACAAGCGCTATGAGCACCACCAGTATCAATATGATCTCCACCACTCCTACGGCGGATTCGTCGCACCAAAGCTTCTTTATTGCTTTTATCATTATTCTCCCTTCTACCAGCGCATAAAGGCCGGTATTATCAATATCAGCACCACCATGGCAAACATCGCGATCATTGGCAGAAGAAGCTTTGACGATATCTTCTCTCCCTGCCGCCTTGCTATGGTAAGTCTGTTTTCAAATGCTTCTCTGGTCTCTACCGCGAGAGTTTTTCTTACCTCCGCACCGCCCGATCTGCGCTCCGCCTCCAGCAGATTCACAAGCCTGAGGTAGCATGGCAGCCCGGTCCTCTCTCCGAATCTTGTCATGGCTTCTTCCTCGCTGTACCCCTGTTTTATCAGGCGTCTCACGAGCTCCATTTCCTCGTACAGATAGTTCCGCCCGCGTGATCCGCTCTTCAATTCCTTTGCGTAATCTCCCGCGATCCGGTCCCATGCGCTCCGCGCGGACATTCCAGCGCCGAGAAGGACCGACAGCTTTCCGGTCAGATCGGAAAAGGCGACCTCCAGCTGTTCTCTGCGCTCGGCAACGGCCCGGCGCCTCTTCTGTATTCTCAGAGCCGGAACAGCACCGCACGCACACACCGTCATAAACATCACTGCGGCGGCCTCGGCTCCGGGACCTTTTACGGCAATGATGAGGATGAGCAGCGCAGCGCCCGCTCCTCCGGCAGCAGCGGCCAGTCTTCTGTCCTTTTTTCTCTCGGAAGCCACGATAGCAGCCGGATCGCCCTGCGGCTGCAGGAGCGACGTGCTTTTTACCGCTTCCGACGTATATCCGGCAAACAGATTCATACCTCCACCTTCATGATCCTTTCTCCCGCATATATCATCAGCACGTATAACGCGAGAAATACCGTCATTATGATCCTGCCTGAAGCTCCCTCATACAGGGGCTCCACAAAATCTCCGCCGGTAAGGTTGACATACAGCAAAATACCTGCGGGCATAAGACACATTATCCGCTCCTCCAGCCGTTTTGCCGTCATCATCGTATGTATCTCCTCTCTGATCCGGTTCTTTTCTTCCATGATATAAACACTGTTTTTCAATATGGCAGGGAGTGAGCCTCCGCTCCGCTTTGCCGCTGAAAAAACACCTGCCATATCGTCTATCTCGCGGATACCGCTCCTTACGGCCAGGTCCGAGAGCCCGTGTTCTATCGTTTCTCCGACCGACATACGGCGGCGAAGCTGAGCCAGCTCATCTGCGAGCATACTGCCGCTGCCGTAGATCTGTTCGAGTGAGCGGATCGCCTCGTCTATGCCCTTTTCAGGCGAGTATCCCGCCCTGATCGCGGATGCATACCCGCTCATCCCGTCACAGAACTGTCTTATAAACTCTCTCTTTCTGCGCTCGTTGAGGAATCCTGCTTCGAGGCGCCAGACAAATGGTATCAGCGCAAGTCCAAGGACAGCGGGCAGCAGGCTTCTGTAAAAAAGGATTCCGGCTGCCGCGCAGGCTGCCGCAAGCAGCGCCGCTCCTGCCGCCCTTTCGGCCGCGTTCAGTTCGTATCCCGTATAATCAGTTCCTCCGTTTTTTGCCGGTGTACTCTCCTCTTTTTTCGAGGATCCCGTCATTCCTGACAAAAAGCTCTTTAAGTCTGATCCCGTCACCTTCATATCCAAGCACCTCATGTACAGACATGACCTTTCTGCTTCCATCCTTCAGTCTCGCAAGATGCAGCATGATATCGAGCGCGGAGGCGATCTGCCCCCTGACAGCATACAGTGGAAGTTCTCCTCCCATCAGCACCATGGTCTCCAGGCGCGAAAGCATGTCCGCCGCGCTGTTTCCGTGGCCTGTGGAGAGCGAGCCGTCATGACCCGTATTCATAGCCTGCAGCATGTCCAGAGTTTCCCCGCCGCGCACTTCTCCGACGATCAGCCGGTCCGGTCTCATGCGCAGTGCGGTCCTTATCAGATCTCTTATCGTGATCCTGCCCTCGCCCTCGCTGTTTTCATTTCGCGCCTCAAGCCTGACGAGATTTGGTATAGTCAGCTGCAGCTCCAGAGAATCCTCGATAGTTATCACTCTTTCTCCCTCCGGGATAGCTCCGGAGAGCGCATTCAGAAACGTGGTCTTGCCGGAACCCGTACCACCGCTGATAAATATATTGCTTCCCGCGCGTACCCTCGCAGTCAGGAATTCTGCGGCTTCATCGGTCAGGCTTTCCAGCCTTACAAGCCTCTCCAGCGTCATGGGTTCCCTTGAAAACCGTCTTATGGTAACAATCGGCCCGTCCGGAGCCACCGGCGGAAGGACTACGTTTACACGCGACCCGTCGACAAGCCGCGCATCCACTATGGGAGAGGCGGTATTCACCCGCCTGTTGACGCCTGCAACGATCTGCTGTATCACATCCTCAAGTTTTTCCTGACCGGAAAAGCTGCGGTCCCACCTGTCCAGGATCCCGCCCTTCTCATAAAAAATATTTTTACTGCCATTTACCATGATCTCGGTGACGTCCGCGTCATCGATCAGGGTCTGAAGCACGTCCAGTCTCCGGAAGGAATCAAAGAGTTCCTTTCTCAGGCTCAGCTTCTCCCGGACCGGAAGCTCCCTCTCCCGCCTCAGCGCCTCGTCAATCCCATAAAGCAGGGCGTCATCGGTGGGTTCGCAGGAGATATCCAGCCCGTCCAGAACTGTTTTTTTCAGCTTTTCGGTCAATTCGTCACGATGCATCTATTTCATTCCAAGCAGTCTTGCGGCGGCGTTCTCCGCCTGTCCTTCCGGCCAGAGACCCGTCTTTCTTATCTTATCCAGAATATCTCTGTCTTCCTCTTCCATGAGCCTCTCCCAGCGCTCAAGCTTTATCCGGGAAGCCTCGTCGCCGGGCACCGGCATGTATATCTCCCTGCAGGACCTGAGAAGGCTGCGGGGATCGGCTACCGCGCATCCGATGTCCAGGACGACGTTGCGCCAGTTACCCGATGCTGCCGTTGCTTCCGTCAGCTTTATTGCCACGGCCGGATCCATCCGCCGGATATCCTCAGGGTGGATCACGCAGGGCACGATCACGCTGTCTCCCTCCGGCAGAGCGAGCCCGTCTGCAGCCGGCGCCGCATCTGCCGATAGCCTGTAGATCAGATCCGAAAGGGAGAGAGCATCTCCCTCCGCGGTCAGCTCGCCGCAGCAGGGAAACTCGTCAAAGCTGATAAGGATCGAGCCTCCTCTGCCTGCCAGCTCTCTGGAGAGCGCCATGGCCAGCGAGGTCTTTCCGCATCTGCCGATCGGCGAGTATACGCCGGTGATCCTGACTCTCCCCGCGCCCGTGCGGCCGGAGTGCGCGCGTTCTCCGGCCTCCAGTACACGGGAGAGGATCCGCTCGGCCGACTGGTATTTGTAGACCGCGGGAAAGGCAAAATCAGCAGCGTCTTTTTGCTCCGCGAGTATAAAGGTGGCTTTTTCCGGCAGACTGACCTCATGCATGCATTCCTCTGCCGCATCGATAAAGCTTTCCGACACCAGCAGCAGGTCAAAGGATCCGCCCTGAAGGTAATCCAGCAGGTACTCCGGGGCGGAAAACGCCCTGACCGTAAACCGTCCGTTCTCTCTCCTGTTGATATAGCTTGTAAAAGCTCCTATAAAGCTCTTGTCGGTATCACATATACCGAATACTTTTTTACGCATGAAACCTCCAAATCAAATAATTTTCCGCTGTCAGGAGACAGAAGGATCCTCCGGCAGGCGTTTCCGGGTACGAAAAAGCGACCTGCAGCCAGCTTGAACAACACGCAGCATTTGCATGTAAAATGGGATTGAATAAGATAAGATTTTATTCAAGAGGAGGCTCCGGACTGATGCCGGATGGGCGGAGGGCAGATACCGCGCCCGGGTTCCTCTCTTAGCCTCGAAGCGAGACCGTGATGCTATTATATCGATTTCGGACATTTTGTAAAGTGAATAATTTGCATGGAACGCAAACCGTGCCGATCCCGCCGGAGTGCTGAAAAACGCGCTTTCTCCTTTTTCATCCATCAAAAAATATCTTCATGAGTTTTTTTAATTATTTTATTTAATTTCCTGCATGTTTTTGCGGCTATTTCGTCCAAAAGCATTGAATTTCAGCGGTAAAAATGATAGAATTTCCTGTGCTTTTTGTAATTAAACGAGGAGGTTTGCAATGACTACCAATTCTTTTTTTGATAAATTCAACTTATCAAAAGACCTTATGTCGGTCCTCAAGGGCTGCCGGAGCGTATGCTTCCCGGAGACGAAAGAAGAGCTCGAAGAGCTCTGCTACGGGCCCTCGCATTCCGACCGCTATGACGTGACCTATCTGGTCCCGGGGATCGGCACGGTAAAGGAAGTTGAAGTTACCCGCTGCAAAAACGGTCCTGTAGTCAACTTCATGGAAGACTACATGCGCAAGCGCGATCCTGACTGCATGCGCATCGGTGATGACCTGCCTACGGACAAGCCGCGCTTTAAGGACGTCTACGGCTATGATTTCCAGGAGCTCCGCATGGAGACCTACGAGTGGCTGCGCACACAGCAGCTGATCGTGCTGCCCTTCCATGCCGGCGGACGCTACTACGGCTATGACAGCCTTATGATCTGCCCCCAGAACGCGGCGTTCTTTGCGCTCTCCCTGGCGAATATGCAGGGCTTTGTCAGCGTGAACGAGATCCGCAAGGGCTTCACCCCCAGATCCATCATCTACGTGGCTCCGCCCTTCCGTCACACCAAGTTCAACGGCAAGCAGGTCGTCGTTCACTGCCGCAGCGAAAAGCTCCACGAGGTATTTTCCTTTAACCTCTATCCCGGTCCTTCGGCAAAGAAGGGCGTATTCTCGATCCTTCTCGACATCGGCGAGCACGAAGGCTGGATCACCAACCACGCCTCCGCTGCCATGATCGAGACTCCTTACGAGAACGAAGTCGTCTTTATGCATGAGGGCGCTTCCGGCGGCGGCAAGAGCGAGATGCTCGAGGAGATCGAGCGCGAGTCCGACGGACGTATCCTGCTCGGTTTCCACACAGTCTCCCAGGAAAATTATTACCTGGCTGTAAACGAGACCTGTAAGATCCACCCCATTGCGGACGACATGGTCCTCGCTCACAAGGATTTCGGACACAACGACGGCCATCTCATGATCGTGGATGCCGAGGAGGGCTGGTTCCTGCGTATGGACGGCGACGTATCCTACGGCCGCAACCCCGAGTACGAGCGCATCGCCGTCAATCCCAGCGAGCCTATCGAGTTCTTCAGCATGGACGGCGTGCCCGGTTCCACCTGCCTGCCCTGGGAGCACTATATCGAATCCAACGGCAAGCCCTGCGCGAATCCGCGCATGATCCTGCCCAGATACATGGTCAAAAATATCGTTCCTGCGGATCAGCCCATTGAGGTAAACGTCCGCTCCTTCGGCGTACGTATGCCTCCTTCGACTCTGGCCAACCCCAACTACGGCGTAATGGGCATGCTTCAGATCGTACCCATATCCCTCGCCTGGATCTGGCGTCTGATCGCGCCGCGCGGCTTTAAGAATCCTTCCATAGCAGATTCCGGCAACGCGCTCAAGGGCGAGGGCGTCGGCTCTTACTGGCCTTTCTGCACGGGCAAAAAAGTCACTCAGGCGAATATGCTTCTCCATCAGCTGCTTGACTGCCCGAATACTCTTAACGTCCTGATCCCCAACCAGCACATCGGCGCCTACCGCGTAGGCTTCATGGGCGAGTGGCTCAGCCGCGAGTATCTGGCACGCCGTATCGGCCAGGTCCGCATGAGACACCTTGTGCCTGCCGGCAACCCGATCTTCGGCTACTCTCTCGACGAGATGAAGATCGACGGACAGTACGTGCGTCAGACCTTCCTCCGCCCCGAGCTCCAGAGTAAGCTTGGACGCGAGGGATATGACAAGGGCGCGAAGATCCTTACCGATTTCTTCAAGGCCGAGCTTCCCCAGTTCATGACCGACGAGCTCGATCCTCTCGGCCGTCAGATCATCCAGCTCGTGATGGATGACGCGCCTCTGGAGGAGTACATCAAGCTCACTCCCATGGACAACGTAAAGTAACTCCATATATCTCAAAACACCGGCAGACTGAAGCTCTGCCGGTGTTTTTGTTTTTCTTGCAAAACATGCTTATCTTCTATATACTCTGAAATATAGATCAAACCTTTCAAGGAGGCTGAATATGAAGAAAACCGCAACTGTTGTTTCATGTCTGCTGTCTGCGCTGCTGCTTGTCTCGGCTTCAGCCTGCGGCGGCGGTCCCGGAATGACCATCATACAGGACCCCACGGGTTCGGTCATCATACAAAACGGCACGTC
>CAMOQY010000017.1 GCA_946623295.1 uncultured Lachnospiraceae bacterium
TGATCTTTGATGTAGCCATGACTTTCCCTCCTTAGAGTACCTCGGGAGCAAGAGAGACGATCTTCATGAACTGCTTGTCACGAAGCTCTCTGGCTACCGGTCCGAAAATACGGGTTCCGCGGGGAGTCTTGTCGTCACGGATGATGACCGCGGCGTTCTCATCGAATCTGATGTAAGAACCGTTGCTGCGGTGGGTGGTCTCTACCGTGCGGACAACTACTGCCTTAACTACATCACCCTTCTTAACCATACCGCCGGGAGTCGCGTCCTTGACGGTAGCTACGATAATGTCACCGATGTGAGCATATCTTCTTAAGGATCCGCCCATAACACGGATGCAGAGGAGTTCTTTTGCACCAGTATTGTCAGCGACCTTAAGTCTGCTTTCCTGTTGAATCATGTTTCTCCTCCTCCTTACTTCGCTCTCTCGATCACTTCGACGAGTCTCCATCTCTTGTCTTTGGAGAGAGGTCTGGTCTCCATGACCTTTACGGTATCACCGATATTGCAGGTGTTTTCCTCGTCATGGGCCTTGAGCTTGTAGGTTCTCTTTACGATCTTGCCGTAGAGCGGATGTCTTACGTTATCCTGGATGGCAACTACGATGGTCTTGTCCATCTTGTTGCTGACGACCTTGCCGGTACGCGTCTTTCTTAAATTTCTTTCCACGACTCGTTACCTCCTTAATTCTCGGCCGCGCGCTGGGCCAGAACTGTCTGGATGCGGGCGATATTCTTTCTTACTTCCTTGATGCGGCCGGTGTTCTCAAGCTGGTTGGTCGCATTCTGGAATCTGAGATTGAAGAGCTCTTTCTTTGCGTCGGTAAGCTCCTTTGCGAGCTCCTCGGCCGTCATACCCTGTAACTGCTCATTGTATTTCGTACTCTTCATTACTGCTCACCGCCTTCCAGGTCTGCCTTGGCTACGATCTTGCACTTGATGGGGAGCTTGTGCATAGCAAGACGGAGAGACTCGCGGGCCACTTCCTCTTCTACGCCGGCGACCTCAAAAAGCACACGGCCGGGCTTAACTACCGCTACCCAGTACTCGACGGTTCCTTTACCGGAACCCATACGGGTCTCAGCGGGCTTCGTGGTAACGGGCTTGTCGGGGAAGATATCTATCCAGACTTTACCGCCACGCTTCATGTTACGTGTCATAGCTACACGGGCTGCCTCGATCTGGTTTGACTTGATCCAAGCGGGCTCTGCTGCAACCAATCCGAATTCGCCATTCGCGATCCTGTTGCCCCTGGTGACCTTGCCGGCCATGGAGCCGCGGAACTGCTTGCGGCGCTTTACTCTTTTAGGCATTAACATGGTTAGTTCTCGCTCCCTTCCTTAGTCTTTTTGGTGGGAAGCACCTCACCCTTGTAGATCCACACCTTTACGCCAAGCTTGCCGTAGGTGGTATCTGCTTCCGCAAACCCGTAGTCGATATCGGCGCGAAGAGTCTGAAGCGGGATGGTGCCCTCGCTGTAGAACTCGGTACGGGCGATATCAGCTCCGCCAAGTCTTCCGCCGACGGAGGCCTTGATGCCCTTGACACCGGCCTTTAAGGAACGGCTCATGCAGGACTTCATGGCGCGGCGGTAAGACACGCGGTTTTCAAGCTGCTTTGCAATGCTCTCGGCCACGAGCTGAGCCTCTCTGTCGGGGCTCTTGATCTCCTTGATGTCCATGAAGAGCTTCTTCTTGGTCATCTTCTGGACCTGCGCCTTGAGCTTGTCGATCTCGGAGCCGCCCTTGCCGATAACAAGACCGGGCCTTGCGGCAAACACCGTGATCTTTACTCTGTCGGAAGCACGCTCGATCTCGATCGTATTGATGCCTGCCTCGAAGAGCTTTTTCTTTAAAAACTTGCGAATGTTGTAATCTTCTACGAGATTATCAGCGAAATCACGCTCAGCATACCAGTTGGAATCCCAGCCCTTGATAACGCCGACTCTGAGTCCATGAGGATTAACTTTCTGTCCCATATCTCTCCTCCTTACCTTTCATCGAGCACTACTGTGATGTGGCTGGTTCTCTTCAGGATCCTGTAAGCTCTGCCCTGTGCTCTGGGTTTGATTCTCTTCATCGTGGGTCCCTGGTTTGCATAGCAGGCTGCCACGTACAGGTTATCGGCGTTCATTCCGTTGTTGTTCTCAGCGTTCGCGATAGCGGACTTGAGGACCTTTGCCACAAGGGCTGAGCCGTATCTGGGATTGTACGTTACGATCGCGAGTGCGGTCCTGGCGTCCTTGCCGCGGATAGCATCTAATACGAAGCATGCCTTCTCGGCCGAGATCCTGGCGTTGGAAAGTCTTGCGCTGGGTCTGGTGTCCTTGTTGGCATTTCTTTCTCTCTTTATCTGAGATCTATGTCCTTTTGCCATCAGATGTTACCTCCTTACCTGCTCTTCTTTTCGTCCTTGCCATGACCGCGATAGGTCCTGGTAGCGACGAATTCGCCGAGCTTGTGACCGACCATATCCTCGGTGACATATACCGGAACGTGCTTGCGTCCGTCATGCACAGCGATGGTGTGACCAACCATCATGGGGAAGATAGTGGAACGGCGTGACCATGTCTTGACTACAGTTTTCTGACCGGAGGCGTTGAGTGCTTCGATCTTCTTAAGCAGATGAGCGTCTGCAAAAGGTCCTTTCTTTAATGAACGAGACATCTATCTTTACCTCCTTACTTTATAGTCCTGCCGTCACGGCGTCTGACGATCAGCTTATTTGAAGACTTCTTTCCGGCTCTGGTCTTAAGACCGAGAGCAGGCTTACCCCAGGGAGTGCAGGGGCCGGGACGTCCGATAGGAGCTCTGCCCTCGCCGCCGCCATGAGGATGGTCATTGGGGTTCATAACGGAACCGCGGACCGTGGGACGGATGCCCATGTGGCGCTTACGGCCGGCCTTGCCGAGGTTGACCAGCGAATGCTCGCCGTTGCCTACGATACCGATGGTGGCGCGGCACTCGGCGGGAACCATTCTCATCTCGCCCGAAGGCAGACGCAGGGTGGCATACTTGCCTTCCTTTGCCATCAGCTGGGCGCTGCCGCCGGCGCTGCGGACCATCTGGCCGCCCTTGCCGGGGAAGAGCTCGATGTTGTGGATCTCGGTACCGACGGGGATCATCGAGAGGGGCAGGCAGTTGCCGATCCTGGCTTCTGCGTGCTCGCCGCTCATGACGGTCATGCCGTCGGTCAGGCCCTCGGGAGCAAGGATGTAGCTCTTTTCGCCGTCCGCGTAGCAGATCAGCGCGAGGTTTGCGGTGCGGTTAGGATCGTACTCGATGCCTATGACCTTTGCGGGGATGCCGTCCTTCGCGTTTCTCTTGAAGTCGACGATCCTGTACTTTCTCTTTACTCCGCCGCCGCGGTGGCGAACGGTGATCTTACCCTGGTTGTTTCTTCCGGCAGTGCTGCTCGTTGCAAGAAGCAGGCTCTTCTCCGGAGTCTTTTTCGTAATCTCCGTATAGTCAAGGCCAGTCATCTGACGTCTTGAGGGGGTATACGGATTATACTTTTTAATACCCATTTCTTAGTTTCTCCTTTTTTTATTATCGCAGCAGCGGTCTGCTGCATAGCTGCTTACAGTCCCTCGTAGATCTCGATAGCTGCGCTATCCTCTGTCAGGGAGACTATAGCCTTCTTCGACTTGGCGGTGCGGCCCACGAAATATCCGCGGCGACGCTTCTTGCCGTCGATGTTCATGGTGTTCACGGATGCAACCTTTGTTCCTGCGAACATCTTTTCAACTGCCTCTTTGATCTGAGACTTATTGGCCTCCGGATTGACGTAGAAGGTGTACTTACGCTCTCCGGTGAGGTTCATGCTTTTCTCGGTGATGACCGGACGAAGGATCACGTCATAATACTTGATGTCTGCCATTACGCATATACCTCCTCGATGGTTTTGACCGCGGCCTGATCGATGACGACGGTATCATACTTTAACAGGTCATATACGCTCAGAGTGCCGACCTGTGTGGTCTTGACCGAGGGAAGGTTCCTTGCGGAGGTGATAACGATATCATCTACGCTGTTTAAAACCACCAGAGCCTTCTCGGCCTCGATGGCTGAAAGGAACGATGCCATAGCCTTGGTCTTGATCTCGGGAAGAGCGATCTTGTCGATGACCTTAAACTTCTCGCCGGCAACCTTTGAAGTAAGAGCTGACTTAAGAGCGGCCTGCTTTTCCTTCTTGTTCATCTTGAAGCTGTAGTCGCGGGGCTTGGGAGCAAAGATGATCCCGCCGCCTTTCCACTGAGCTGCACGGATGGAACCCTGACGGGCGTGACCTGTGCCCTTCTGTCTCCAGGGCTTCTTTCCGCCGCCGCTGACCTCATTGCGGGTCTTTGCGGACTGGGTGCCCTGACGGCTGTTGGCCAGCTGCTGAACTACTGCAAGATGTACGAGGTGCTCATTGACCTCTACGCCGAAAACCTTATCGGAAAGTTCCATATCGCCGACGGCCTTGCCGGTCATGTCATAAACTTTAACTTTTGCCATGATTTATGTCCTCCTTTCCGGGTCTTAGGCCTTGACGCTCTCTCTGATGGTTACCAGAGACTTCTTTGCGCCGGGAACCGAACCCTTTACAAGGATAAGGTTCTCGTCCGCGTCAACGCGTACTACTTCGAGATTCTGAATAGTGATCTTCACGCTGCCCATGTGGCCGGCCATTCTCTTGCCCTTGAAAACCTTTGAGGGATCGGAGCAGGCGCCGTTGGAACCGGCGTGACGGTGATACTTGGAACCGTGAGCCATGGGGCCTCTGTGCAGGCCGTGACGCTTGATGGCGCCGGCAAAGCCCTTGCCCTTTGAGATAGCGGTCGCATCGATCTTGTCGCCTGCCGCAAACACGTCAGCCTTGATCTCGCTGCCGACCGTCATGGTCTCTGCGTCGTCGAGCTTGAGCTCTCTGAGGTATCTCTTGGTGGTGGTGCCGGCCTTTGCGTACAGGCCCTTCTGGCACTTGTTCACCAGGCTCTCTCTCTTCTCGCCGAAACCTACCTGAACTGCGCTGTATCCGTCCTTCTCGACGGTCTTGACCTGAGTCACTACGCAGGGGCCGGCCAGAAGTACGGTAACGGGCGTAAGCTGTCCGTCTTCACCGAAGATCTGAGTCATTCCGACTTTTGTTGCTAAAATTGCTTTCTTCATTTTTCCTCCTACAGCGGAGCGCCAAGCGCTCATACTAGAAATTTTTTCTGCTCATGCTTCCCTATATAAAGGAAGCTTTCCGAAAAACGCTTACCTCTGCTTCATCTTGATGTCGATGTAGACACCGGCAGGCATTTCCAGACGTGAAAGAGCGTCCACGGTCTTCTGGTTGGGAGTCAGGATGTCGATGAGTCTCTTGTGAGTCCTCTGCTCGAACTGCTCCCGGGAATCCTTGTACTTATGAACGGCACGCAGGATCGTAACTACTTCCTTTTTAGTAGGAAGCGGAACGGGTCCGCTGACCTCGGCGCCGGTCTTCTTGACGGTCTCTACGATCTTCGCAGCGCTCTGATCGACCAGCTGATGCTCATAAGCCTTAAGTGTGATTCTCATTACTTGACTTGCCATAAAAAAAGTCGCCTCCTTTTCGTACTTGTGGAAGAAGTACGACAAGCGGTGACTGTACACTTGCCCGTGTGTTTCTTTTGAAACCCCACGTCATCTCTGCCTATATGCAGATAGTTCTCGTGATACAGTGACTTGTCGCCAGTTTCCTAACTTGACATTCGCTCAGTGCGATTTCCCTCCGGAATCCCGTAGCAATCTCTCACTTCAACGCTATCAATGTCACAGCAAGAAGCATTCTACAACATCAGCCACTGTATCACAAGTTATTTTTTTATCTTTTTTTGATATTTTTGCTTAATTTTCTTAAGCGGCTCGTTTTCTCACCCGTTTAACTCAGTTACTGAGCACAAAACTGTCATAGCCGATGGATCGAAGGTATGTCCGGGTGCGCTCCATGGCCGACGGAATGGCCAACCGGATATTGTCATAGAGAGCGGCTGCGGACGGTTCGGTTCTGTCAGGATCCCTGTAGATATATTCCATGGACAGATCGAAGACATCCGTATCCGTCATCGGCATAGCTCCGTCCTCCATATCCGCGCGTATGGCAGCCAGAAGCTCCGAGGTCTGGACCGAGCCGAGCTGTTCCGGAGAATAGGAATTTTCAAGCCATACTCCCTCCAGCACAAATCCGTCCTGATCCAGATGAAGCCTGCGTATCTCCGCCGCTCCGGTCTGCAGGGATTCCATGATCCCGCGCAGGGGTTCGGAGGTAACGACAAACCTGTAGCTGCGCTCGACCGTCTCTCCGGACACCAGCTTATACTTGTACCAGACAATACAGTAATCATAATATGATGAAAGATAACTGTCGTAACCCGGCTGGGTCAGCTCGTCTTTTTCGGCAATAAGTTCCCTCTGCAGGTCCATCACCTGTTCCATCAGAGCGTTCTCGCCTCTCCTGATGAGATAGTTGCCGTTAAAAGTATCGCTGTTTACCGTAACAGTTACGCTGCTCACCTCATCCCTGGCAGGGATGTATCCAACCTGTCCTCCGATATCCGCGCGAAGCAGCACGCAGAAGATGATACAGCCCGCCACGGTGGCAGCTGCTCCCGCCAGATGCTTTGTATCAAAGACTCTGAACGATTTCTTAAGGAGCATGGACGCGGCCAGAAAACCGATCAGTCCTCCGGCAGCCATACAGCAGATGATCGGGATAAGCCTGTAATACTGGGTCCCGAAAAAGAATCCGAAGAGTATGGTATAGAAGATCCTGCCGAGCGTAAGGGCGCTGTAAACTGTAACTCCGCACAGAAAAACGGGGCGGAGTATCCTGACCGAGATTGCCTCTCCTGCGCTCTCGCTATTACGTCTGCGATAGATGAGCCAGCACAGGAGAATGAGCAGGATCGACAGCAGGCCGTAAACGGCGAGCGTCAGCCGGCCCTGCAGATATGTCGAGTTTCCTGCGCCTGACTCAAGCATCACGCTGTCGCCGACATATACCATGGGAGAGAGAAATTCCAGTCCGTCGAAGCTGTTGCCGGGTATTCCGAAAAGAAATCCCTCGGAATAGCTGCTGATCAGGGAGTCGGTAAAGACCGCGAGATAGTTGAAAACAAAGTACAGGACGACCATCATGACCGTAGAACCGGTGATCATGGCGCAGAAAGTTCCCATGGCCACACAGATGAGCAGCTCGCCGAAGATGACAGCGGCACTCTGAAGCATGGCCGCGGCAGGCACTCCGACAGGTATACTCAGGAATATCAGGATCACGCAGGCCACCGCATAAGGTATCAGGATCACTGTGATCGAAGACAGAATACCCGTCAGGAAAATGCAGTTTCTGCTCAGCGGCAGAGCGTGCATCATCAGGGTCCTGCGCGGCTGATGCAGGAACCTCCAGGTGATCGCGACGGCGATCAGTCCGTAGATATTAAGGAAGAACGGATTGCCGCCGCAAACGACCTGAAGCGCTGTAATTACGGAAGCTTTGCTGATCCCGTCCGCTCCTGCCCACACAGAGAGAGGCACGAGACACGCGAGTATCGACGTGATGACCCACAGAGGCCAGCAGCCCGTCAGATTCTTCTTATATAAAGTTCTGTTAAACCAGGATATCTTTGATGCCATAGTCACTACCTCCCATCTCGTAGATGAAGATCTCTTCCAGCGTAAGCGGCAGGGCTTCCACCATCAGCGTCTTGTAAGGAGCAAGCCTTTCGACAGCCTCCTGAGCGCTCATTTTCATGATGAGCGTATATACGCGTCCGAGTCTGGAAACATGGAGCGCGGGAATGCTGCTGACGATCCCTTCTCCGTCCTCCTCAAAGACCACCTGAAGCTTTACCGTATTATCCTGCATTTCGGACAGTGAGTGTTCAAGAACGATCCTGCCCTTATTCATAATTCCGACGTGATCACACACATCCTCCAGCTCGCGGAGATTGTGCGAGGAAACCAGCACCGTGGTGCCGCGTTCCTCTACGTCGCTCATCATCAGGCTCCAGACCTGACGGCGCATGACAGGATCCAGGCCGTCCACCGGCTCGTCGAGGATCAGATAATCCGGCATGCAGGACAGCGCCAGCCAGAAAGCCGCCTGTTTCTGCATTCCCTTGGAAAAGCCCCTGATCGGCCTGCGCTCGTCCAGATCAAAGGCAGCCTTGAGCTTTTCGTATCTCTCGACCGAAAAACGAGGATAGATCCCCCTGTAAAACTCCATCATGTCGCGGATATTCGCCTGAGGATAAAAAAACCAGTCGTCCGGGATCGAAGCCACGCGCGACTTTACGTGCAGGTTCTCCCATACGTCCTCTCCCGCTATCTTCACGCTTCCGTCATCCTGACGGTAAACGCCCAGCAGGTGCCGGATCAATGTAGTCTTTCCGGCGCCGTTCGGTCCGATCAGACCATATACGCTGCCGTCAGGCACAGTAAGATCTGCTCCGGCAAGCGCCCTGAAATTTCCGAAATCCTTTATAAGGTTAACGGTCTCTATCATCTCGCATCCTCCTTCCAGACCTCTTCGATTACTTTCTGCACCTCGGAAGCATCCGTACCTATGTATTTCAGCTCCTCGGCGATGGATCGGATACTGTCGAGCAGCTCCGTCCGTTTGATGTTTACCAGCAGATCTTCGGAGGCCCCGCTTTCCATATCGGCCACAAAGCTTCCCTTGCCCGCGAGCGAATAGACATAGCCCTCCGCCTCGAGCTCGTTTACAGCTCTCTGGATCGTATTCGGGTTGATCGAGAGCTCTACAGCCAGCGACCGTACGGACTGCAGCTTTTCACCGGGCTTGAGAACGCCGCTGATGATCAGCTTTTTGAAGCCGTCCTTTATCTGCTGATAAATAGGTTTTGAATCTCTGTAGTTTAGTGCTATCACCTTTCGTTCCCCCTTTGTGATCACACTGTATTAACCGTACTAATACAGTTATAATATCATGTGTTTTTTACTTGTCAACACTTTTCAGCTTATTTTTTCCGAAATCCAAAAAAATACCGCGCCCGGATCGGGCGCGGCTTATTGATCGTTGAAGCTATTTTAATCCTTCTGCTCTTTTTTCTTTGCAAAAAACTCCTTTGTGAGTTTTATGACCACAGGAGAAAGCAGCAGCAGGGCCACAAGGTTGGGCAGAGCCATGAAACCGTTGAGGATCGAGGCGATATTCCATACATCGTCGAGGCTCATGACTGCGCCGATGATAATAACGAATACAAAGATCACGCGATAGACCTTCGCGCCTTTCTCACCGGCAAAGAATTCAAAGCACCTCGCGCCGTAGAGCGACCAGCTTATTATGGTAGAGAGCGCAAAGAGCGAGAGACAGACTGCTATGATAAGAACAGAGATCTTATCCCCGAATACTCCGCCGAGGGATGCTGCAACAAGCGTTCCGTCCGCGCCCGAGCCCCAGCTGATATTGATGATACCGGCGTTCTGTCCGCAGAGGACCACAAGGCTCGTAAGCGTGCAGATAACTATGGTATCTACAAATACTTCAAAGATTCCGTATACGCCCTGTCTGACGGGGTCCGGCTCGGAGGTGGATGCGTGCGCTATCGGAGCGGAGCCAAGACCGGCCTCATTTGAGAAGCAGCCGCGGCTGACGCCTTTCTGCATGGCGGTCATAATGGTGATGCCGGCCGCGCCGCCTATGGCAGCCTGAGGATTAAAGGCTCCCTTAAAGATCATGGCAAAGACGGAACCGATGTGAGTGAAATTGAAGCCGATAAATACAAGCGCTGAAATAATATAGATGACGGACATTACCGGGACAAGCTTCTCCGTTACATTTCCTACGGCCTTCAGTCCTCCCAGGATGACCAGCGCCACGAGCAGCGCCACGAGGATGCCGACTATAAGAGCCGCGACGGTGAAAGTAGAACCAAAGGCAGTTATCGTTGCGCCGCCCGTATTGCCGCCGAAGGCATCTATCGCGTTAGTGATCGACGAGGCGATGGAGTTGACCTGAGTCGCGTTGCCGATACCGAACGAAGCAAGTCCTCCGAGAAGGGCGAAAAGGACGGCCATCCATTTCCACTTTGATCCGAGGCCGTTTCTGATATAGTACATGGGGCCTCCGACTCTCTCTCCGCGCGCATTGCGCTCGCGGTATCTGACTGCCAGCACGACCTCGGCGTACTTGGTGACCATACCCAGCAGGGCGGACACCCACATCCAGAATACGGCTCCGGGGCCGCCTATGGCGATGGCGCCGGTAACTCCCGCGATATTGCCGGTACCGACGGTCGCTGCCAGAGCGGTCGTCACGGACTGCCAGGGAGTAAGCTCACCTTTTTCGGCCTTCTTTGACGAAAACACCTTGCCGATAGTGTTTTTCATGACAAAGCCGAATCTGCGGAACTGCAGGAAACCCGTCCTGAAGCTGAAATACAGGCCGACGCCAAAGAGCAGCACCAGAAGCACCGGGCCCCAGGCTATCTCGCCGTCGATGAAAGAAATGATCTCACTGAATGTCATTGATACTCTCCTCCTTTTCTCAATTGCCAAAGCAAAAGATAACAATTGAAAAATCCTTCACCGTTCCAATGAAAAATTTTCCACGGATTATATCACGCACCTTATTTTCTTTCAACAAAAATGGAGAAATATTTATAATATTAATAGAAAACCTATGATTTTTAAATAAACGAAAGCTGCGTTCCGAAAGCCGCGCTCAGGCGTCGTCCTCTGAACGGCCGGCTTTTCTGCGGTCGTTTCCGAGCTCGGAGTAATACTTTGCCTTTTCCTTGTACATCCTGGAATCCGATGTGGATATGGTCTCGCTGAGACTCTCTCCGTGCATCGACATCGCATGTCCGAAGGAACAGGAATACTTGGTCGAAGCAAGCTCACTGCGCATTTTTTCTATTGCGGTAACGATCTCTCTTTCTCCCGGTCCGGAGTAAAGGATCACAAACTCATCCCCGCCGATACGGTAGATGGAAGCGTTCGGGCCGGCGTGCTTTCTGAGTATTTCCGCGATCGTCCTGAGCGCGGAATCGCCCGCCTTGTGTCCCTCTGTATCATTCAGGGTCTTCAGGCCGTTCATATCTATGGAAATAACTCCGGTTATATTCTTTTTGGCCTCGTTATCATAGCTGTACCGGTTGAGAAGCGAGGTCAGCGGATCAGTTTCAGCCATATGGATATAGACGAGTATAAAGTAAAGCAGGATCGCGGCGCTGAGAAGGGCGCAGTAGTCTCTCGCCTCGCCCAAAAACATGAGACAGACCACGCCGGCCAGCGGTACAATGGTAACATACATTGACGCGAGCAGGCTTACCCTCCTGACGCGCTTGAAAAAGTGCAGATTTTCGATTAGAAATACCAGACTGTAGAATATGAAAATAAAGTACGGAAGCGAGCTGAGAGGACCGCCTTGATATTTATTATCTACGCTGTACCAGCAGACGAGATGCGTCCACTGGGAAGTCAGATACAGCGGAATGCTGATCGCCTCGGGGATAAGCAGCAGGGTGGTTATTTTGCGCGACATACTGTCGTCTGTCGTGATCTTGGTCATCACGATCAGGATCAAGGGGTAGAGAGAATAAACGACTGCAGTGAGCAGCGGCCTGAGCAGGGTGAACGTTTCAAACGTCTGGGTCCAGGCCTCCAGATGGTAAGCGATCGACTCGGCGAAAAGCAGCGCAACCACCGTTCTGGTGATCGACTTTATTCTGTCCGGTATGTGTATGCCTATTCCGAGCATGATGAGAAGACCTATCAGCTCGAAAACCATCTCGAAGTTGTCGATCAAATACTCAAGGAAGACCATGTTGCGTACCTGAAACTCTCGACGAGTATAAAATATAGAAACAAAAACCTACAATAGAATATACCTCTTTTTTTTTAATAAAACAATATGTAAAAAGAAAAAATCCTTAATTCTTACGCATCTCCCATCTCCCGGCCGCTCCGCAGGGAAGTATAAGGCCGCTCTCACCGACAGGAAGTCCTACCTCGCCGGAGTCGACTTTACCGCCAAAGCGCGCTCCCGCGGTAAGCGAGAGCATGTATGAGAGCACCCCGGGCTGCAGTCCCGTGGTGTACGAATTTATCAGGAAAAACAGCGGATCGCCTGAGAGAAGCTGCGAGCATTTGTCTACGAGATCAAAAACAGCGTCCTCGATCTTCCATATCTCGCCCTTCGGTCCGCGCCCGTATGAGGGCGGATCCATGATGATGCCGTCATAACGGCTTCCCCTGCGCAGCTCCCTCTCCACAAATTTCATGCAGTCATCCACAAGCCAGCGTACAGGAGCCTCTGACAGGCCGCTCTTTACGGCGTTTTCTCTGGCCCAGCCTACCATCCCGCGGCTCGCATCCACATGCGTCACCGCAGCGCCCGCAGCCGCGGCAGCCAGGGTCGCCCCTCCAGTATAGGCAAAGAGATTAAGCACGCGCGGAGGATCGGATCTTTTCGTATCGGCGGCCGCCTTCGCTATGATACGTGAAAACCACTCCCAGTTTGCTGCCTGCTCGGGAAAAAGCCCGGTATGCTTGAAGCTGAAGGGTTTGAGTGCAAAAGTCAGCCTCCTGCCCGCGCCGGCAAGATCATAGTGTATATCCCACTGCTCAGGCAGATCGAAAAACTCCCACGCGCCGCCGCCCTTGCTGCTGCGGTGATATCTGGCGTTGGGTCTGCGCCAGGAGGCGGTATTCTTTTCTCCGCCCCATATCACCTGCGGATCAGGCCTTACGAGGATATAGTCTCCCCACCGCTCGAGCTTTTCCCCCGAAGCGGTATCCAGCACTCTGTATTCCTTCCAGCTGTCAGCAAGCCACATAAGCTATCCTCTTTTCAGCGCGGGCAGGGGTCGGGAACCTCTGTCCAGTTTGCGGGATCAAAGACATTGTCCCTGACCACATACCATTTTCCATCCTCTGTATCGAATCTGTTTCCGCGGTGATTCTGGGTATCCCAGTTCCACGTCGTCGTCACATACATATCTTCGGTAAACTTGGCCTCGTCGGTTATCGGTCTGCCGGAATAGGGATTCACGGGATCCTTTATCACGCCGCGCACCGCCATCGTGGCCACGTCTCCGATGGTCATGAACGAGTTGTCGGTAGTAAATTCCTTTGCGTCAAAGTCCTTCATCATCAGGAGCGGGTTGTAGTGCTCTATATCAAGCCCCGGGATCCCCGAATCGCCGAGATCTCCCAGATTGCGCCCGTGATCCGAGACGATAATGATCCTCGTATTGTCCCAGATACCCTCCGCGCGCATAAACTCAAACCAGTCGGCAAGCTTCATAAATGCAGCCATGTTCACCATATAATGCGGCTCGCGCGTAAGCTCGATACCCTTTGTGACGTGCGGGTCGGGCTCATAATCCGGCACGGTGAGGTAAACGGGCTGGTGAGTGATGCTGTTCTGCATCATCAGGAAGGTATCGCCATCCTCTCTCACCTCGGTCAGACGGCTGAGTATCTGCATGACGGAATATGAATTGAAAAAGCCCCAGTCCATATTGATCCCGGCCGTCGTCGTAAGATAGTTGCCGTTGTCGTATATCCTGCCGCCGATAAGAAGGGGCGCGCACCTGAAGACACTGTAATAGACAAAGCTGCGCTTCTGCATACCCTGGTAGTAATCCGCAAAAAGCTCAAAATAGCTCTTGGTGTATTTCCTTTCCAGAAGCCTGCCGGTGATATTTTCATATTCATCATATATGCTCACGTCCGGTACCCACTCGTAATTTCCCGCATAAGGCGGATCCGCAACCGTGACGTCAAAGCCGTCCCCGGCAAAGATCCTGGGAAGCACGAGCAGAGCCTCGTTCTGTTTATCCTTCAGGCTTTCGTTGACCCGGGCATTGATCTTGTGAGGCATGTATTCATAGCCGGCAAAAAGCGCGGGCGTCGAGGTATTCGTATTGTGGGAAAAGGCGAGCGCGTTGGGATAGTAGGTAAAGCCCTCCAGGGCCTTTGCTATCTCCGGCTTTTCCGCCATGATGTCGGGAAGATAGCAGCTGATGGCACGGTCGAGCATCAGCACTATAACGTTCCGCCCGTTTCTGCTCATGGGAATGACCGGTTCGATCTCATCATCGGTAACGGGCTCCTCGACCACGGCAGCCTCGCTGACCTCGCGCGTAATACCCACGGCCTGGTAGATACTCAGACCGATTCCGGCCATGATCAGCACAGTCAGGGCCGCCTTTACGACGCGGCTCCATTTGCGCAGAACGAAGGCGAGCGCGATGCACAAAACCGCCAGCACGCCCAGATTGAAAAGCCGCGCGTCCATCGGCGGCATCGGGGTCTCTTCGTATTTGAGATAGCTCGAGATAAATCCGTAATCAGACGTGAAGAAAAAGAAATCCACCAGTCCGATTCCCGTGAGAAGCCAGACAGAATACGTGAATATGTTTTTCATCCGCGCGCCGGACAGGAAATAAAAGATAGAGAGCCACAGGATGAAAAAGCCGCCTGTAACCGTGATCGTATTAAGCACAAAAAGGAGAGGCGAGGACTGGTCTATCATGAACTCCGTCGGCGACGAGGAGATCACGGTGGACGGTATCACCGCTCCGGTGAGCACGGTGAGAAAGATCGTCCCGAGTATGAAGACTTTGCGATCTATAGGTTCCGGCTCGGGCCTTTTTGCGCGGCTGCGGGGCTTTATCAGCTTCATCACTACGTTTTTGCCAAGCGAGA
>CAMOQY010000018.1 GCA_946623295.1 uncultured Lachnospiraceae bacterium
GCATTCATGGAATCGATGCCCACAATATCTACACCGTCTTCATAGAGCTTTTTGACTCCGTCTGCGAATTCGGAAGTGCCGTTTCTGAGCTCCTTTAGCCCTCCGCGGATATCGTCATCGGCTGAGGTCAGCGCGGCCGCTCCGTCCGCAAGCTTGGCAAGGCCCCCGCAAAGCGCATTCACTCCGCCCGTATACGTGGCTGTTCCGTCCGCAAGCTCCTTTGCACCGCTCTCGAGCGAGCCGACTGTTTGCTGAAGAGCAAGTATAAGCTGATCTCTGGGATCACTGCTTTCAGGATCCGGTGTGTACTGCGAGAGCACCGCGCCAAGCTGCGAGATACCGCTGGAGAGATTCTCGGCACCTGATACAAGCGAGCTCCCGCTCTCCATAAGCTGGTCTGCGCTGCCGGCTGCCGCCGCCACAGCGTCCGCAACCTTGCTGACACCGTCCAGATAGCCGTTTATGGCATTCCGCAGGCTGCCTGTTCCCTCCGACAGTTCATCCGCCGCGTCCGTGAGCTCTTTTCCGGCCTTGTCCAGATCCTTCATACCATTGGACAGATCTTCCAGATCGTTCAGATCCTCATCCTTGAGGTCCGACAGGTCCAGTACTTCCGCGATCGTCATAGCCAGATCCATTTTGAAATCCGTTACGTCAGCCTCCACAATGATGCTCTCGGGAATATCCGCATTCCGGGTGTTTTCCCAGCCGTCCAGCGCAAGACTCTCGGACATGCCCGGCAGGACGAAGCCCAATACCAGACTCTTGCCGCTGACGGGTGATATTTTTGCGTTTTCCGCTCTGACGTCAGTGAACATCGTATCGTCCAGCATCAGCATCAGCGCAGCAGCCACAGGCGCCTTGACCGTCACCTTCCCGCCGTTGTGATCCGCCTCGTATGACGTCAGATTCTCGTATTCAAAAGTCATCCTAAGATGACCGCTCCTGCCCTCGATCTCATCGGCATCAATGTGCTGTCCATCCAGCGTGTAGCTCACTTTGAGCGCGAGAGGAAGATCGCCGCCCTCTGCTGATCCGTCTGCCAATGTCTTTACGTATACGGTGTTCCCGTCCTTTATCTCCACTGACCCGGTTTTTTTCTCCGGTACTTCCGCCTGTGAACTTTCCGCGGCGCTGCTCCGTACAGCAGCCGTACTGTCACTTTCCTCACTTGCCCCGCTGTCCCCGCATCCCGCCAGCGAAAGAACGAGTACCGCCGCCAGGAGCATTCCGATCATTTTTTTCATATCGTAGCCTCTCTTTATATTTTTATCGATCATTCCACATTCTTGAGCGCGATATCCATCGGGATCCTGCGGATCCTCAGCATTTCCACCGCAGCCACTACGAGATACGACCCTGCGCCCATCAGCATCGTGATCAGCTCCAGCTCAGGGTCGAGCTCAAGCGGCATCCACCCGCTGATCATCTGGAGCATCATTACGTAGAACAGCCATCTGAGCGCCGCCATTACCACGGGGACACACGCCGCGAGCAGGATGAAAGTCACTATCGTTGTCGAATGCAGGTAAATACTCCTGATCTCGCGTCCCGAATAGCCGAGGATCTTGACCATGGATATGGAATGCTCGTTTTTTTCAATGATGATCTTTGTCAGGAAATACATCAGTATCAGGTAGACTATCACGGCAAAACCGTTCACCATCCCCATCATGTCTCCCATAGAATGCTGCAGCTGGCGCGGGACCTTGGTCATGGCATCTATATCGATCACTGTTCCGATGTATGTCTCGTCGATATCAGTGATGGGACTGTCGGAAAAATAACCGCAGAAGAAATCCCTGTCCTGCCCGAAGGTTTCATTCAGCGCGGCGCGGCTCATAAAGACAACTACGCCGCCGCTGTAATCGTTTACTCCGTCTATGGTGAATGTATACGCCGTATCTTCGTAGGCCTCCTTCAGCGTGATCGTATCGCCGGCGCCTATCCGGTATTTGTCCGCATACGACTGAGATATCAGCACTTTTCCTCCTGACAGATCGCCGCTTACATAGCGGCTGTTCTCCTCGATGCCGTAGAGTACTATGGACTCCACCCGGGCCTGATCCCCGAGAGTCTTAAGTGACCACGCGGAAAATTTCTCCGCGTCGGGATTCTCTGTCTCGACCGCCCGCGAGAACAGCAGCGCGTTCACCATCGAAGTGAGCGGGTCGTCATCCTCACCCGCATAGCTTACCGGCGCGGAAAGCATGTACTGATAGTCGGCGATCAGGGTATCGTTGATGCTGTTTTTGTAATTATCGAGTACGTTCGGCAGCCCGAGCCCAAAGAGCAGCAGCAGATCCGCAAACATGATCCCCAGCGCGAGGATCAGGTAATTCGGAATATTCTGCAGGATCACTCTCAGCCTGAAACGGTGCATAAAAGGTATCCGCGCCGTCAGCGCAAGGCATTTCTTTTTCTTTCTGCGCGACAGATCGCGGCGCAGGAACTGTATGGGCGTATGACGCAGACTTCTGCCCAGTATAAAAGTGTTGACCGCGAGCATTATCGCCAGCGGCACGAGCGTCGTGAGCAGGAATGCTCTTGCGCTCCAGACCGTCTCGTATGTCGGAAGACTGTAGCTGTTATAGTACATAAAGATACTGACTTCCTTCATCCAGGTGTATCCGAGGATATTTCCGGCCAGCGCGCCTGCCATGGTGACCAGGATCGGAAGCAGCATATAGTGTCGCAGCAGCTCCCTGCGCGTATATCCGGAGGCCAGGAGAGTACCGATCACCGTAGATTCTTTTACGATCGTATTGCTCATGGTGACCGCGAATACGAAGGCCAGGATCACAATGATCATATAGAGCAGCACGTTCATCATGACTCCGTCCTTTTGCAGATCATCTCCGGCAAAATGGATCGGCTGGCTCAGGTATTGCGGTACGAAATCATCCAGCCTGACTATTTTTGTCAGTTTTTTAAGAAGCTCATCGGAGACTGCCTTTTCCTCCGCGTCGTCTGATGGCGGAGTATTGTACTTCCACACGTAGTTTGCCGTCAGGCTCCTTGCGGGGAATGAAGCCATCGCCTCGTCAGAGACGATCGCGACGCCGAACCTGAGCGCGTCGAACATGGTGTCGTTATTGTTTTCAAAAAGCGTGCTGTAATCAAAGAGCGAGATCAGACCTGTGATGCGGTAGACGTCGCCGGCCCCCTCTGTTGTCACGGAATCCCCGATGGAAAGTGAATTGTTGTCTGCAAACATGCGGTCGACGGCGATCTCATCCGCTGCCGCGGGCATGGCGCCTTCCATCAGACAGACCAGGTTTACTTCCTTCCTGTCTGCGAAGATACGCAGCTTGCTGCCGTTCGTGAGTTTTTTCTCCGTATAGAACTGCTCGTACACTGTGATCCCGAGCTCGTTCACCTTTTGAAGCTGCTCCCCGCTAAGCTTTTGTTTAACGGTGAAATTTCCGTCTTCGGCGTTGTATTTTTCAAATCCGCCGTTATAGGCGGCGACCATGCTCTCATCAGCTACGTTGTATCCCGAAATAAAACCTATGGAGAGCAGCATCAGGAGGAAAATGATCAGATATCTCGGGAATTCTCCCTTAAGCTCGCGCGGATAGCGCTTTCTCAGAGGATTCCGGATACGCTTTCCGCGAAGCTCCGATCCGGGCTGTATCCGCCCGAAAGCTGTTTGTTCTCTGTCCATACCGCTCACCACTCCAGTTCCTCAGCCTTGATCTTGTGACCGTTCGCATGATCTCTGTGAATCCTGCCGTCGCGCAGCGATATCACGCGGTCCGCGATCTGGCCTATGGCCTCGTTGTGCGTGACCATGACTACCGTATTGCCGTATTTCTGATTTACGGTCTCTATAAGCTTCAGTATTTCCTTTGAAGTATTGTAGTCGAGCGCTCCCGTGGGCTCGTCGCAGAGCAGGATCGCCGGATTCTTTACCACGGCGCGGCCGATGGCCGTGCGCTGCTGCTGTCCGCCTGAGAGCTGGCTGGGAAGCTTCTTTGCCTGATCCGTGAGGCCGAGCACATCCATAAGCGCCTCCACCTCGAGAGGATCATTGCTCAGATACGCGCCGACCTCGATATTTTCGCGTATAGTCAGATTCGGGATCAGATTGTACATCTGGAAGATGTAGCCCAGATGCCTGCGTCGGTAGGCCGCGAGCTCCTTTTCTTTCATGTCAGATATGACCGACCCGTCCACTGTGATGGATCCGGAGTCCGCGCGGTCTATTCCGCCGATAATATTAAGAAGAGTAGATTTTCCCGACCCTGAAGGCCCCAGCAGGACCACGAATTCGCCCCTGCTTACCTGAAGGCTGATGCCCTTTAACACATCAACGCGGTTATCGCCTTCGCCAAAAGATTTCCTGATATCTTTTAATTCAAGAAACATTTGTCCAAACTCCTTCTGCGCATTATATTTATCTCGGTTAGCATATGCTAATTAGCCGCAGCTAACTATACTACAAAAACTGACTGATTGCAATAAAAGTTTGCAGTGGAATGGCAGGAGCCCGCCCGTCTGCCTGTCATGCAATAAACCGTTGTAAAAATGGAAGCTGTTGCGGTATAATATACTCTGATTATTTACAGGGTGAATTATGGATCTGTTTGACTATGCAAGAGAAATAAAAAAGAGCACGGCCTCGCCGCTTGCGGTAAGGATGCGGCCTGAAAACCTCGATGAAGTGGTAGGGCAGGAGCACATCCTGGGAGAAGACAAGCTCCTCTCGCGGGCCATAAGGGCGGACAAGCTCAGCTCGGTTATTTTCTACGGCCCTCCAGGCACGGGAAAGACTACGCTTGCCCATGTGATCGCCAGGACCACGAGCTCGGATTTTCGCCAGATAAACGCTACAACAGCCGGGAAAAAGGACATGCAGGATGCTGTGGAGGCCGCGAAGAGACTTATGGCCTCTCAGGACCGCAGGACCATCCTTTTTGTCGATGAGATACACCGCTTCAACAAGGCTCAGCAGGATTTTCTGCTTCCGTTTGTAGAGGACGGTACGGTTATCCTTATCGGAGCAACTACCGAAAATCCCTATTTCGAGGTGAACGGAGCGCTTATATCCAGGTCGGTCATATTTGAACTGAAGCCTCTTAAAAAAGAGGACGTTGCCAAATTGATCGACAGGGCTGTATACGATGAGAAAAAAGGGATGGGCGCCTACCGCGCGGTGATCGACGATGATGCAAAAAACTTCCTCGCCGATATCAGCGGGGGCGACGCGCGCTCCGCGATCAACGCCGTGGAGCTTGCGATCATGACCACGCCTCCTCTGGAGGACGGGAGGATCCACATTACGATCGATGTCGCCCAGGAGTGTATACAGCGCAGAAATGTCAGATACGACAAGACAGGCGACAATCATTATGACGTGATATCCGCTTTCATAAAGAGCATGCGGGGCTCCGACCCTGACGCGGCGCTGTATTATCTGGCCCGCATGATCTACGCGGGCGAGGATCCGCTTTTTATAGCCAGGCGTATCATGATCTGCGCGGCGGAGGACGTCGGGATGGCTGATCCGCAGGCGCTCGTCGTGGCGACGGCTGCTTCACTCACCTGCGAACGTATCGGAATGCCCGAGGGACAGATCCCTCTTGCAGAGGCAGCGGTATACGTAGCCACGGCGCCAAAGAGCAATTCCTCGTATATGGGTCTTATGGCGGCCGAGGCTGCCGTAAAGGAAATAGATATGGCAAGCGTTCCGCCGCACCTTAAGGACGCTCACTACAGCGGCGCAGGCAAGCTCGGGCACGGGATCGAATATAAATACGCCCATGATTTCCCCGGCCATTACGTAGAGCAGCAGTATCTGCCGGATGAGCTGGTCGGACGCAGATTTTTTGAACCCGGCGTTAACGGGTACGAGAATACCATTCGCAGATATATGGATTTCTGCGCGAAAATGGCGCAGGAGCAGAGCGCAAAGAAAGATAGTCTGACATGAAGGAAAAGATAAGCAGAATATCGCGCGGACTGATAGATACGGAGCAGCCGCAGGTCGGCATCGCGCCATCCGTCATCGAATCCGTGATCACGTGCGAAAACATATACAAGGCGGAGCTTCGCGTTACCGGCGAAGACCGCTATTTTCTGCGCGGACTCATATATACCGTCAATCTGAGGGTCAAGCCTGCCTCTCCGTATTTTGCAGGCTCCGACGTTTATATCGCCTACAGTGTCGATACGTCCAGGCTGGTTCCCGGGGACGAGATAAAGGGAGAGTTTCAGCTCGTCACCTGTGCAGGAGAGTTTACGGTCCCCTACAGCTTCGTGTTGAAGAAAGCCGAAGCCCTGCCCGGCGAGCTCCCCGAGGATTCCCAAAAGGCTGCGCTTATCACCGGCGCGGCTCTTGCAGGCGAGCTGGCAGCTGAAAAGGCCGAAAAGCTTTCCGGCGCGGTACCCGAAAAGCAGGAGGCCGGCGCGGATGATCCCGCCGAGACGGACAAGGACTTTTACCTGAAGCTGCTTTCGGGCGACAGAAATTCAAACATATACCAGTCGTTTGAACATCAGATGAGAGGCTATGTGAGAGATGAGATACTCGCGGGCCATCTGGATGAAAAGCTGGCTGAGATATACAGACAGGTGCTTGAGCCTTCGATGATAGATGAGACTCTTGCAAAGGCTCTCCCGGAGATACTTTTTGCCCACAGGATAGAGGTGCCCTCGCGCTTCAGAAAGCTCGAGATAGAATATGACGAAATGGAAGGAAGCCAGCAGGTCAGGCTTGAAGAAGGATCGGCTGTTTTCCCTCTGTATACCAGAAATTACAGAATGTATCTGACGGATGCGGGCGGAGCGGTCTTTGAGGTCACGGGACTTGAACCGAGACCGGTGATAAAAAACTCGTCGGCTCTGATCGGTACCTGCGCGCGTATAGCGCCGGGACTTCCCGTTTATCAGATCGGGATCGCGCAGCGGCTTGCCGGTAAACATACGCTTACCAGGACAGAGATGCAGGTCCTTGGAGACATAGCCTTTGCCGAAGGTCTGAGAGCCAGCTTCAGATCGCAGCTCATCAGAGCCATGATCACGGGATACGACTGGAGCAGTCAGCCGGAAGACGGATATATGCTCCTGTCATGCGCGCAAAAAGCCGTTCTGGACGTACACACCGAGCTTTCGCTGACAAAGGCGCTGATCAGCGTGGATCTGCTGGATGAGGCAGTGATCCATGCCGCCAGATGCAACTACCGGAGGCTGGATGATAAATACCTTGAAAAGCTTTGCAGGCATGAGCTCTCAAAGGACGCCCCGGAGGTGGATGAACTTCTCCTGGAGCAGTGCGCCTATCTCTTCAGGCGCGGGACTTGCTGGGATGATTCGATAGAGTACCTCTGCAAGTTCTACAACGGTCTTACTGCCGACATGACGTCCATTCTCCACAGAGCGGATGAAGAGGGGCTGATGCTCTTTGACCTGCCGGAAAGACTGCTCGGACAGATGCTTTTCTCAGAGGTATACGATGAGCTGGATTACGTATTCAGGTGCTATGCCAGGGAAACGGTCAACAAGCGCCTCCTGCGCGCCTATTACGTGATCAAGAGCCACAGATATTTTATGCTCGACGAGGAGCTTGATCCCGAGATATTTGAGGCCATAAAGTATATTCTCGCGGGAGAGATAACTTCGGGTGATGTGCCGGTGATCATTCCGCTTGCCGTGAGCAAATACTACGCCATGAGAGGCAGCTACAGCGACGAGGACCGCGAGCTTTTGAAAAAGATCATAGCTCTGCTCAGCCAGAGAGGCTTTATGTTCCCGTATTTCAAACGGTTTTCGTCCTTTATCGATCTTCCTCAGGAGATGCTTGACAAGACGATAGTCTATTACAAGGGGCGCGAGGGGGAGAGCGTTACGGTCGTGCTTTTCCCGGAGGATGACGACGCGGAACCCGTGTATACCGAGATGAATTACGTATACGCAGGCATTTATATCAAGCCGCTGCTTATATTCGGAGGAGAACACTACCCCTATGAGATCAGAGTTACAAGCGGCGGAGAGACAAAGGTAGTCCGGGAGGGCGAGCTTGTTGCCAATGTCGGCAGTCCGTCCAAGACCAGGAGGTTTACGAGATTGAATGCTCTGATAGAAGGCAGTGCAAATCCTGAAGACAGGAACTGGCAGAACGAAATGGACAGCTACGCCATGGATGATTCCGTGGGAGAAATGCTTTTTAAATTAGATTGGTGAGGCGGTCAGAGTGGGACTTATACTCGGCGTCGATATATGCGACGATTACAGTCAGATAAGCGCTTTTATTCCGGGCGGTGACGTGGAACAGATAGCTCTGCCCGGAGAAAAGATGACGGAGAGGATACCGTCTGTCATCTGCAAAAAGAAAGCGGAAAATGAGTGGCTTATAGGCGAGGAAGCCTACAGGGTGGCACTCTTTGGCGACGGCACGCTCGTAGACCGTCTGGTCAAGCTCATTCTCAAAAAAGGCACTGCCACCATCGAAGGCGTAAAATACAATTCCGAACAGCTCATCACAAAATTCTTCGGAAGAGTGGTGGAGCTCGCCAGAAACAAATACAACGAAAAAAATATCGACAGTATGGTCATCACGGTCCAGGAGATGGAGCCGAGGCTCAATGACATCCTTATCAGGGCGGCTGTGAGCTGCGGGGTAGCGCGCGATAATATCCACGTTTACTGCCATGCGGAGTCTTTCTCGTACTATATCATGGCGCAGAGCAGCGAGATCTGGTCAAACCAGGTCAGCCTTTTCGACCTCAGAGGGACGGGACTCTACTATTACGAGCTCAAGGTTATCCGCGGGAGAAAGCCTCTCGTCGTACAGACCGTGCGTGAAAAGCTCGAGGAGGGCTTTTCGCTCGACGTCCTCGAGTCCGCGTCCGGAGGAAAGCTCGCGGACAGTATACTTACGGCTTGCGCGGACAGGGTCCTTGCGGGCAAGCTCGTTTCAGCCGTTGTGCTTACGGGCAAGGGCTTTTCCACGACGGACTGGGCGGGCAGTTTCCTTTCGACCCTGTGCAACCGCAGGAGAGTCTTCCAGAGCAACCAGATCTTCGCGGACGGGGCGGCGTATGCAGCCGCGGATCTGCTCAGGCAGAATTCGTCGTTCCCGTACCTTTTCGTATGCGAGGGCAGGCTTGCTTCTACTGTCAGCCTTTTTGCCGTTTACGGCGGACGCAGGGAAAACGTCGTTCTGGCTCAGGCCGGGACGAACTGGTCAGAGGCCGGATCCGGAGCAGACTTTTTTATCGATGATCTGAAAAACATCGAACTGACTGTTTCCGCTGCTGTTACCGGAAGATCCGCAAAGATACTTATTCCGCTGGACGAGCTCCCGAAACGGCCTAACAAGACAACGAGGATCGAGTTTATCGTATCGTTTTCATCCGAGCACCTTATGACTGTGAGGATCATAGACAGAGGCTTCGGCGATCTCTTCCCTGCGACAGACAAGGTAATTCGCCAGGACTGCAGCATCTGAAGGAGAGACCATGGGTAATCTTATTCTTACAAGGAGTCCTCGGGCGGCTCATCCATATTATGTTCCGGAGCTCGGCATACGTCTTTATACAGCCGAGGAGCTCAGCTATCATATCTATAACAACCTCATGCTGATAGACCGTGGCTTTATCGACGAGAGACTTCTGACATTTCTCAGAGAGTGCGGGCAAAACGAGCTTGCGGCAAAGCTTGAGCGCTGGAAGGATGACGCGGATTTCTGGGAGCTTCTGCTGGTGATCCTCCAGGATGTTCATTTTTACAACGGTCAGGAGCTCGAGAAGTTCCGCGCGGAGGCCGCCAGGATCGCGACCGAGGGGCACGAAAAGATAATGCATGAAAAGGCGGACTACATGCTCAGCATCGGCAGGTACTACGACTCGATACGTATGTATGAAAAGCTGCTGGAGAGCAGGAGCGATTACGCGCTCGGCAAAAAGGTCAGGGCAGGTCTTTTCGAGGGGCTTGGCGTAGCGCATGCCAGACTGTTTATATATGACAAGGCCGCAGAGGCCTACGCTATGGCTTACGCCCAGAACAAAAACGAAAAATATCTCAGAAGCATATATATGATCCATCTCATCTCTCCCGAGACGCCGTATCCGTCAGAGCTTTTTGTAGCTCTTGAACCGGGCAGGCTTTCGGCATGGGCGGCTGAATATGAGGCCGCCAGGGAGCAGGCCGCGCTGTACGGCAAAGCCAGAGCGACAGCGGAGCTTTCGGGAAAGGACGACAGGCGGAGGAGAGCAGGATATCTGGATCTGATCTCGGAGTGGAAATCTGAATACAGGCGGTGCATGGGTTGATATGAAGGCGGCAATAGGACAGGACAGCCACAGATTTGAAAAAGAAAGCTCCAGAAAGCTCTGCATACTCGGAGGAGTGACTTTCCCTGAAGTGCCGGGGCTTGAGGCCAACAGCGACGGCGATGTTGTGATCCACGCGCTGGTCAATGCGATCTCAGGCATTACATGCCACAATATCCTCGGAGGAGTGGCGGATACCATGTGCGCGGAGGGTATCACCGACAGCGCGGAGTACCTGAAGATAGCCATGGAGGATCTCGCATCGCTCGGTATGGAGATCGGGCATGTGTCATTTTCGATAGAGGCAGCGCGCCCAAAGATCATGCCGAAGATAACCGAGCTTCGCGAGAGTCTGGCTCAGCTCCTTGATATCACCCCTCAGCAGGTGGGGATAACCGCCACGACGGGAGAGGAGCTGACGGAGTTCGGAAAGGGCCGCGGGATAATGGTGACCTGCATCGTAACGGCGCAGTAAGGCTGCCTGCGGACCGGGATCCGAAAGGAAAGCAGAGTATTTGGAGATCATATGAAATTATTTCTGCGCGCATACGCAAAGATCAATCCATATTTGAATATCACGGGACGGAGAGAGGACGGCTATCACGAGCTGGATATAATATTCCGTCCCGTTACCTTGTATGATGAGCTGGAGCTGGAGATCGACGGAGATGACGGAGTGCGTCTGATCTGTGACCGGGCTGACCTGGCCGGGGACAACATCATCCACAAGGCCTACGGGAAGCTGAAGGAAAGAAGGCCTGACCTTCCGGGGTTTTCCGCCGTGCTCCGCAAGCATATCCCCTCCGGAGCCGGTATGGGCGGAGGCAGCAGCGACGCCGCGGCTTTCCTGTGGGGCGCGAACGAGCTGGCCTGTCTTGGCCTTGGTCAGGAAGAACTGATGGAGATCGGAGCCGGCGTCGGAGCCGATGTGCCCGCGTGTCTGCTTCAGAGAGTCTGCGCGGGAGAGGGCATAGGCGAGAGGCTGACTGTGATCGGGGGCGCAGCGGGCGTCAGCTATCTGGTCATCAAACCGCAGGAGAGCTTTTCTACGCCGGCGATGTACGCGCAGTACGACAGGATGCTCGAAGCGGGGCGCATAGGCCGGGGACGCACATCGGCGCCGATCGCGAGGGCGATGGCTGCCGGAGATGCGGCCGGCGAGGCAAAGCGTTTTTACAACGTATTCGAGAAAGTCGTACCGGAAAGAAAGAAGATCGCCGGATTAAAAAAGCTGCTCCTTGCCGCCGGTGCGGACGGAGCGGTGATGACTGGCTCGGGCTCGTGCGTGGTCGGCGCATTTGCGGATGCTAAAGGGCGCAATCTGGCCTGCAGGAGGCTCGTTTCCCTTCAGAAAAAAGGAGAGAAGCTGCTGGGCGGCTGTGCCTTTTACAGCTGCGAAAGTCTGGACGAGAGCAGGGAGCTCAGCTATGTGTATATGATCCGCTGCGGCGACGGCTCGCTCTACACCGGCTGGACGAAGGACCCGGAAAAGCGCCTCAAAACTCACAAGAGCGGACAGGGCGCAAAGTACACGAGAAGCCGCGGAGCGCAGGAGATGGTTTATCTCGAGGCCTTTGATTCCAGACGCGCCGCCCTCGGAAGGGAATATGCCATAAAACAGCTTGACCGCAGCGGGAAGCTTGCGCTGACAGAGAAGTAGGAAGCTGTAAAAAAGCTGTCCAAAATTAATATATCCGCTTGACAAATCAGGCGCTTGTGTTAAAATCTTAACGGATCGAAAAAGCACGTTTTTTAGAGCTTTTTGAGTATTTTAAGTTAATTTTTTTTATAAACGGAGGTTTAAAATGTCAGTTAGAGTTGCAATCAACGGATTCGGACGTATCGGACGTCTTGCTTTCAGGCAGATGTTTGACGCAGAGGGTTATGAGATCGTTGCCATCAATGATCTTACCAAGCCTTCCATGCTTGCTCATCTGCTCAAGTATGATACCGCTCAGGGCGGATATTGCGGAAAGATCGGTGAGAACCTTCATACTGTTACCGCCGATGACGAGGCGGGCACCATTACCGTAGACGGCAAGGTCCTTACCATTTACAAAGAGGCCGACGCCAACAACCTTCCCTGGAAGGAGCTTGATGTTGACGTAGTCCTTGAGTGCACCGGTTTCTATACTTCCAAAGAGAAGTCCATGGCCCACATCAACGCCGGCGCAAAGAAGGTCGTCATTTCCGCTCCCGCGGGCAACGACCTGCCTACCATCGTTTACTCCGTAAACGAGAATATTCTTACCGCAGATGACAAGATCATCTCCGCGGCATCCTGCACCACCAACTGCCTTGCTCCCATGGCAAAGGCCCTTAATGAGTACGCTCCCATCCAGTCCGGTATCATGAGCACCATCCACGCCTACACCGGCGATCAGATGATCCTCGACGGACCTCACCGCAAGGGCGACCTGCGCAGAGCCCGCGCCGGAGCTGCAAACATCGTTCCCAACTCCACAGGCGCTGCCAAGGCTATCGGCCTTGTTATCCCCGAGCTCAAGGGCAAGCTCATCGGTTCCGCTCAGCGTGTTCCCGTTCCTACAGGCTCCACCACTATTCTGGTAGCTGTAGTCAAGGGCAAGGATGTTACCGTAGAGGGCATCAATGCCGCCATGAAGGCCGCCGCTTCCGCTTCTTACGGCTATACCGAGGAGCAGCTGGTATCCTCCGATGTCATCGGAATGACCTACGGTTCGCTCTTTGATGCGACACAGACCATGGTCTGCCAGATCGCTGATGATCTCTATGAGGTCCAGGTCGTTTCATGGTATGACAATGAGAACAGCTATACTTCTCAGATGGTCCGTACCATCAAGTACTTCAGCGAGCTGAAATAATCAGAGTATTTTACGCAAAGGCATAGCCTTCGGGCTATGCCTTTCTTTAAAAAAGAATACAGGGTGATTCGACCCGCTTTCAAGCAAAGGAGAAACGATATGGCAAAACTTACAGTTGACGATATTAACGTAGCAGGAAAGAGAGTCCTCGTCCGCTGCGATTTCAATGTACCCATGAAGGACGGCGCCATCACGGATGACAAGCGCATCAGAGCCGCTCTTCCCACTATCAAAAAGCTTCTGGCCGACGGCGGAAGGCTGATACTGTGCTCGCACCTCGGCAAACCGAAGGGACAGGCAAAGCCCGAGCTGACTCTGGCCCCAGTAGCAGTTCGTCTTTCTGAGCTTCTCGGGATCGACGTAAAGTTCGTTCCCTCGGACGTAGTTGTCGATAAAAACGTTAAGGCAGCCGCAGCCGCGCTTCGCGACGGCGAGGCCATGCTGCTTGAGAATACCAGATACGTCATCGGAGAGGAGAAGAACGATCCTGAGTTCGCAAAGGAGCTCGCGTCTCTGGCCGAGGTATTTGTAAATGATGCTTTCGGCACCGCGCACAGAGCTCACGCCTCCAACGTCGGCGTGACGAAGTACCTTTCACCCAACGCGGTAGGATACCTTATGGGCAAGGAAGTCAAGTTCCTCGGCGATGCCGTTGAGAGCCCGGTACGTCCCTTCGTGGCGGTGCTCGGCGGCGCAAAGGTCGCTGACAAGCTCAACGTCATCGACAACCTGCTCGAGAAATGCGATACGCTCATCATCGGCGGCGGCATGGCCTACACCTTCCTCAAGGCAAAGGGCTATGAGATCGGTACGTCTCTCGTAGACGACGAGAAGATCGAGTACTGCGGCGAGATGCTCAGGAAAGCCGAAAAGCTCGGCAAGGAGCTGCTTCTGCCCGTGGATACCAGGATCGTGGACGCTTTCCCGGATCCCATCGACGCACCTGTAGCGGTGAGTGTTGTTCCTTCCAATGCCATCCCGGCTGACAAGATGGGATTGGATATCGGACCCGAGACCGAGAAACTCTTTGCAGAGAAGGTAAAGGCTGCCAAGACCGTTGTCTGGAACGGACCTATGGGAGTATTTGAAAACCCTGACCTTTGCAGCGGCACTCTCGCCGTAGCGAGGGCTCTGGCCGAGACAGACGGCACCACGATCATCGGCGGCGGAGATTCCGCGGCAGCCATCAAGAAGCTTGGCTTTGCGGATAAGGTGACCCACGTCTCTACAGGCGGCGGCGCTTCCCTCGAGTATCTCGAAGGCAAGGGCCTTCCCGGCGTTGACGCCGCGGATGAGAAATAAA
>CAMOQY010000019.1 GCA_946623295.1 uncultured Lachnospiraceae bacterium
ATATCGGCTTCGGCTTTTGACGCCTGGACTGTCAGAAGTCCAAGAGCCATGACCAAAGCAAGAAAAATGCTTAAAAACCTTTTAAACTTCATAAAAGCTGACCTCCTTGACGCTTTTATATCCAAATCAATCGGATATTATTTATCCAAAAAGACAATGTTAACATAACATACAAAATTTCCATGTACAACGGATCCGGTAAAGCGCGTTGGATTATGAGCGGTTTAGATTTGATTTTGATCGGTTTGTACAAAATATAAAAAAATACGCCCGGCAGACCCTGCGGCGTCCGCAGCCGTGACGGGAATCGTGTTGTGCCGCCGCAAAAAACAGAAAAAACAGGCGCGGCCGCAAGGACCACGCCTGCTTTATATCCTCGGAAGGAGATTACTCTTCTTCCTTTTTCTTTTTACCGCCGACGATAAAGATCGTCACTGCTGCTCCGACCGCGGCCACGGCGCCGGCTATGATGCCGATCAGCGCTCCGGTGGAAAGACCGCCCGGCTGCTCCTCTGTTTCTTCGGGAGCTTCGGTGGGTGCTTCGGTCGGTTCGACCGGCTCATTCTTTGTAGCCGTTTCCTTGGACGGAAGCGTCAGAGGACCGGTCGTGGAGTAGAAGCTGGCGTTTGCCCAGGCGCAGCCGCTGGAATCATGAGCGGTTCCGCCGCAGATCACAGCGAGCTTTACGAGCTTGGCTCCGGTGATATCCACGTCTATAAATTCGCCTGACATCCTCTTTGTGATGTTCTCGGACTCAGCCACCTTGACCCAGGTGCCATCGCCGTAGTCGACGTATACGCGGTAGATCACGCCCTGGGATTTACCGGCCTTGCCGTTGCTGTTCGTGATTCCGATCGCGGAGTAGAAGCGGTTCGCGCCGAGCTCCGCGACATCGTAGATGGTCCAGGACTCGATCGAGTAGTCGATGGGCAGAACGGGGTTCTTGGGATGCATTCCCAGTCCGTCAAAGAACAGGGCTTCCTGCTCGCCTATACAGATGATATCCTCCGGCTTGCCGTAAGGATGGTCTATGGTCGTGGGCTGGCCCATGGGATAAGTCGCGTTGCTGGTATTTGAGGAATCCACATAGGTCAGAGCCGAGAGGAATACGCTCCACTTGTCATATTCCATAGGCAGTCCCATGTAGGTGCCGTCCTTGGACGGATAGTAATTGTCCGTGGGGTTTGCCTTGGGAGGAGTCGCCGGTCCTTCGTGATTCTTATGGATATTGACCGAGCCGTTTTCGTCATACTTGTATACGCAGGCATTTGCCCAGAAGACGGCGCTGGAATCATGGGTCTTGGTTGCGCTTATAACGGCTACCTTGAGCTGCTTAGCTCCGGTGATGTCCAGGTCAAACTCGCCGGACATGTAACCCTTGATGATGTCGGACTGACCGATGAGCTGCCAGCTGCCGTTGCCCTTCTTGTCGATGTATACACGGAAGATCGTTCCCTTTGAGCTTCCGTTCTTGCCTTTTGTATTGGTAAGACCGACAGCAGAGTAGAAACGGTTGACATCCATACCGCGCAGATCGTAGATCGTGTAGGATTCGATGGAACCGTTCACGGGCTTGTTCGGATTCATCGGGTGCATACCCAGACCGGTATAGAAGAACTGATTGTTCTTGCCCATCTTGGCGATGGCTGCGGTGGATCCGTAAGGATGGTTGTAATTTGTAGGCTGTCCCTTAGGGTACTTGTCATTCGTGGTATTTGCCGATTTGACAAAATCCGTCTTGGACAGGAAGATCACGGAGCCTTCGGCAGCCTTAAGGTTTTCGGTATAGTTGCCCTTGCTTGCCTTGTAGTTCAGCTCATAGTTCAGCGTGGAGTTGTTGGTATGGATCTTCTCCGAACCGTTTGCGCTGTACTTGTAGACGCAGGCGTTGCCCCAGACCGAGCCGCACGAAGTGTTTGCGCCGGAGGCAAATACCATGAGCTTCAGGTATTTGGCGCCGGTGATGTCCACGTCAAACTCGCCTGTCTGCATGCCGGAGATATAGTCGGATTCGGCAAGCAGAGTGTATTTGCCATCGCCTTCATAGTCGGCATATACGCGGAAGTAAATGGGCTCGCACTGACCGTTTTTACCTTTTTCGTTTGTGATGCCGACTACCGCGTAGAAGCGATCCACGTCGAGCCTGGTAAGGTCATAGGTCGTATAGGACGGCTTGGAAGTGCTGGCGGGCTTGGGATGTACGCCGAGACCCTTTCTGATCTTCTGAGCCTTTGTGCCTATTACGATATCGCCGTTCTCGCCGTAAGGATGGTCGAGATTGGTAGGCTTGCCATCGGGGAAGTCCTTGTTTGTGGTATTTGACGCCTCGGTGTAGGTCAGATCCGACAGGAACTTCACGGAGCCGGAGGCCGCCTTGACAGTGGTGGTATAGTTGCCGTTTTTGCTGGCGGTGTATTTGCCGGGCAGGACCACTTTGCTTCCGGAGAAGGATTCTCCGCCCTTTTCATATTTGAATACGCAGGCGTTTGCCCATGCGGAAGCGCTGGAGTAGTGATCGGAGCCGGCGGCTACGATGCTGAGCTTAAGGCTCTTTACTCCGGTAATATCTACAAGGAACTCGCCGCTGTCCTTCATGGTGATGATGCGGGATTCGCCCAGGAGACTGTAGTTGCCGTCGCCAAAGTCACCGTAGACCCTGTAGATAACGCCCTTGGAATTTCCCTTCTTTCCGTTCGGGTTGGTGATACCTACGGCAGCGTAGAAACGGTCCACATCCATGGATGAAAGGTCATAGATGGTCCAGGACTCGGGGATCTGTGCCGTGGGGCTCTCCGGATGCACGCCGAGGCCGAGAGAGAAGGAGGTATCCTTTTCGCCGATGATAAGCGCGCCTGCCGTGCTGCCGTAAGGGCAGTCGCGGGACGTAGGAGCACCGTTGGTGTTTGAGGATTCCTTATAATCTATATAGGAAAGATATGTCAGCGATCCGCTCTTTATATCCGAAGCGCCCTTGTATTCGCCGTTCTCGCTGGGAGTGTACGAAGCAAGGATAGAGGAGGGATCGAAGGTATTGGTGATAACGCCTTCATTGACGCTCTCTTTGTAGAGCTCCGGAACGGGATCCTGACGCAGGGTGTAGGTAATGGGCGTCGTGGTGCCTGCCACGTAGAGGGGAAGGCTTACCGTGGCTTTCCATCCGTCAGCCTTGGTGACGGTAAAGACGTAGTCGCTGGGCTCGTCGCCGGCATAGGCGCGGACCTTGACGGAATCCGGGCGGTGTTTGTACTGATCGTTGCTGTCGTTCCAGACTATCGAGATCTCGCGCTCAGCCTTGGGCAGGTAGGTGAGGGTGGTGATGCCGTCATCACCTACGGAAACGTCGTATTCCTCGGGAAGACCGATAAAGTCGACGCTGTAGTTTGCCATGGGGCCGCAGACGCTGGTGGACTCATATACGCAGGCATCCGCCCAGACGCTGCCGCACGACCAGTTGTTGGAGCCGGCGGGGAATACGGAAAGCTTCAGCTTTTTGACTCCGCTGATGCCTACCGAGAATTCGCCGGAAAGCTTGCCGGTGATAGTGTCGGAGCTGCCCAGCAGGACGTACTCCCCATCGCCGTAGTCGCCGAATACGCGGAAGATGACTCCCAGGGAGCTTCCGTTTCTGCCGTTTGTATTTGTTATTCCGACAGCGGCGTAGAAACGGTCTGCGTTAAGACCGCTTACGTCATAGACGGTCCAGCCTTCGCCTCCGAGCACGGAGGGCATCCCGGGATGCACGCCTATGCCGTCGGTAAAGACGGTGTTTTCCTCTCCGATGATGATCTTGTCAGTATCCTTGCCGCCATAGGGGTAGCCGACGGTGGCGGGAGCTCCGCCGTTGTTGGATGACTCCAGCCAGGTCAGGGACGACAGAGGCGTCACGGAGGCGCCTTCCTTGACGTCCTGAGCCCCGGCAAAAGAACCGGAACTCGGGATGTAGGATCCCGTAGAGGAGGAATACAGACCGTCCCAGGTATAGGACCATTCATTTGCATCGTTGATGACTGCGGGACTGCCGACGTCGACGCCTGAGGACTGCAGCTGGGCGTCGAGAGAGTCGGGACGGAGTCCAAGCTCATTGTCCGAATCATTCCAGACTACCTTCAGAGCGTAGCTCATGAGCGTCTGGAAGGTGCATATGATTATCCGCTTTCCGCTGTATACGACGGCGTAATTCTCCGGAACGTTCAGGAGCTTTGCAGTGTAGACAACGGTCTCGGGATCGGTGCCGTTGCGATGCTTTGCAAGGCCTTCCCAGGTATATGACCAGGAGGTCTCTTCGCTGAGGCTGACGGGCTCGCCCAGAGCTGTTTCGTCCGCGTACAGCTGCACCTGCAGAGAGGCGGGACGGGCTGAGCTGTCCTCATCTACCCAGAGGACGTCTGAAATATAGGATACGGTCTGTGAGGCGGGATCATATGCCGATACTGCATCGATGATTCCGTCGCTGACTGTGGTGGTATAGTACTCGGGGTCCTGCTGTACGCGCACGCCGTACACGATAGGGACGGAAGATCCCTCGGCCCTTGCGGGCAGGCGCTCCCATTTATATTTCCAGCCGCCCTCGGCGCTCAGCGCAACAGGCTCGCCTGTGTCGGCCCCGTCGGCAGTAAGCTGCACCAGGACCTCGGCAGGACGCACTTTGTAAGCGTCATCGCTGTCGTCCCAGTTTATCTCCGCTTCGAAATCGACCTCCAGCACGAAAGTGCAGGAGAGGATCCCGTTTTCATAGGAAACGCGGTAGTTGGGGAAAGCAGCCTGCGCGGTGTATTTGATCTCGGAACCATCCTTATTATATTTGGGAATGGATCCCCAGGTGCAGGCGTAGCTGTTTTCGGCGGTGACTGCGACCGGGTCGCCGACGGGATTTCCGTCAGCCATCAGCTGCAGATCGAAAGAGGCGGGGCGGAAGCTTTCGTTTCCGGCGTCATTCCACTCGGTCTGCACGGAAAAGCTGGTGCGCTCTACCTGGTATACGCTTGCGTCAGCCCAGGTGAATGCGCCGTCAAACTGATAGTTGTTTCTGGTATTGACCGCGGTGCCGGTAGCGAGAGCTTCGAGCTTCAGGTACTTATAACCGGTGATGCAGACGTCAAACTCGGAGACGAGCCACTGCTTGATCCCGGTGGTCGTGGCGAGCAGGGTGAAATCCCCGTCTTCGGTACCCGTAGTGCTTCCGTAGACGTTGCAGGTCATGGTCCAGACATTTTTATTATAGGTAGTAGCATCGTTGCCGCGGCTCGTCAGACCGACCACGCTGTAAAAATAGTCTGCGTCAAGTCCTTGCAGATCGTAGATGATGGAGCAGGGCTTTTTGCCGCTGGGGGAGAGCAGGCCCGAAAGGCCGCTGGTATATTTTGTGCCATTGTATCCGAGCAGGATGTCTCTGGCTGAGAGCGTGCGTCCGCCGACCGTGCGGTACGTGATGCCTCCCTCGGTATAGCAGCCGCTTGCCTTGGAGCCGGTATAGATCTCCAGTCTGGAACTTGAGCCGTTATAAAAGCTGACCAGATCCAGATCGCTGCCGTGCAGGGCTTTGACGCGCAGAGGGAAACTCCGGTTGATATAGAAGGACTGGGGAGCGTCCGGATCGTTCTGATAACCGATGACGAATTCAGACACTTTCCTGTCCGTATTATATAAATCGGAAAGATATTTTACGGACGATGATACGGCGTGAGTATTTCTGCCGACCGTTGAGCCGGTGGAAGCAATGGTCGGAACCTTTTGCGCCTCGGCAAAAGCGGGCACGGCCAGCGTCACCGTCATGACGGCGGACAGGAGAATACACAGAAACTTCTTAATTACCTTCATAATTACCTCCTGGTAAATAACAAGTGGTTCGTTTTGGGAAAGACAGGTCAGGCTTCTTAATAAAATATAGAAACTTTCCCACGATTAATCTATCACAATGACAAATATTGTTGCAAACCTTTTTGAATGACAGAGCCAAAACTGTTAGATTCTGAACGGTCAAAGTGGAATTTGCGCCTATTATGAAAAAAGAGTATTGTTTATAATTCTAACTAAGACAGGAATCAGCTTCGGGAGGTTTCTTTAATGAGAAAGGAAAAGAAAAACAACTCCGCGCCGGGCCCTATAGTCCGCGGCTCGGGCAGATATATAAGGAAGCGTCTGCGCGAGAGCTGGCAGTGGTATCTGCTGCTTTTGCCTGCTTTCCTTTATATATTGATATTCCAGTACGGGCCGATGTACGGCATACTGATGGCTTTCCAGAATTACCGCCCCAGCAAGGGCGTGATGGGCAGCCCCTGGGTCGGCTTCGACAATTTCATCCGCTTCTTCAATTATCCCTATTTCTGGAAGATGATCCGCAATACCTTGTCGATCACTCTTCTTTCGCTGGCCACTTTTCCCTGCGCCATCATATTTGCGCTGTTCCTGAACGAGCTGACGAATCTGAAGTTCAAAAAGGTAGCGCAGATGGTCAGCTACATGCCCCACTTCCTTTCGGAGGTCGTCGTGGTATCGCTCGTCATGCTGATGCTGGACCTTTCGAACGGCCCGATAAACAACCTGATCGACGCTATGGGCGGCGAGAGGATGTACTTTATGGGAGAGCCGGGAGCCTTTGCCCCGATATACGTTCTGTCGGGACTCTGGCAGAATCTGGGCTGGGGTACTATCCTGTATATATCGGCGCTTTCCGCTGTGCCCAGCGAGCAGATCGAGGCAGCGAGGATCGACGGCGCGAGCCGCTTCCAGGTCATGTGGCACGTAAACCTGCCCACGATCCTGCCCACGATCATGATCACGCTGCTGATGCGTATGGGCCGTATAATGAGCCTTGGCTATACAAAGATCCTGCTGATGGAAAACGATCTTGTCGCCGATGTCTCAAACGTTATTTCTACTTATACGTATAAGGTCGGTATTCTGGGAGGACAGTACAGCTATTCCACTGCCATAGGGCTTTTTAACAACGTGATAAACATCATACTCCTGCTGGCCTTTAACCGGCTGTCCAAAAAACTGACCGAGATCAGTCTGTTCTGATGCGGGAGGTGAGATGACATGAGCAATGGCAAAAAGAAACTGAATCACATAAAAAATTCCAAGGGCGACCGGCTGTTCCTGTTTATAGTTTACGCGGCGGTCACTCTGGTGGTGCTGATGTGCGCTTATCCGCTCTATCTGACCATCATAGCGTCCATCTCTGATCCCTACGACGTCTACAGCGGCAAGGTCAATTTCCTTCCGAGCGGTTTTTCGGTCGAGTCATACAAGCTGGTCTTTACCAACAGCGCGATCTGGCGCGGCTACCGCAACTCGATCTTTTATACGGTGGTCGGCACCATATTTAATCTGCTGCTGACCATCCCCAGCGCGTATGCGCTCAGCAAAAAGCGCATGTACGGCAGGAATCTCTTTATGACGCTGTTCCTGATCACGATGTATTTCGGCGGCGGAATGATCCCTCATTACCTGCTTTTCAAAAACATGGGCCTTATAGATACACCCTGGATCCTGATCATCAACGGCGGCGTGAGCGTATATCACGTGATCGTTACGAGGACGTATTTCCAGAACAATATCCCCGAGACCCTCTACGAGGCGGCAAGGATCGACGGAGCCAGCGAGCTGAGGTGCTTCTTTAAGCTCGTGCTGCCGCTCAGCGCTCCGATCATCGCGGTCATCACGCTGTACTGCGCGGTCGGCCATTGGAGCAGCTATTTCAGTGCGCTGATCTATACTCACAATCAGGAGCTTCAGCCGCTGCAGCTGGTCCTGCGAAATATTCTGATCCTGAATGAGTCCGCTTATACTGACGCGCTCCAGACGGGCGACGCCGAGCTTATCGCCGACGCGTCGCGCCAGGCCTACCAGGCGCTTACCATGAAGTATGCTCTGGTATTTATCTCGAGCGCTCCCATGCTGGCCATCTACCCCTTCGTGCAGAAGCATTTCGTAAAGGGCGTCATGGTCGGTTCCCTCAAGGGCTGATCGATGCTTTACGACAGTTCAGTTTTTGTATAAATGTTCAAGGAGGATTTTTATGAAAAAAACAATGGTTAGAATTCTTTCCCTTCTGCTCGCTTCAGTCATGCTTTTCACATGTCTGACCGCGTGCGGCGGCGGAAGCGGCGACGATGCGACCGAGGCTGAAGGAAGCGGCGCAGCCGGCCAGGAGAACGGTTCACAGGAGCCCGGCGGAAACGGCGTAGCCCAGATCACCAACAAGCCCGTGATCAACGAACCTGTTACATTGAAGATCGTGACCCAGCGTCATGCCGGTTCCACAACGGATGCAAAGGATCTCTGGTTCTTTAAATACATGGAATACTGGCTTGCTCAGCAGGGTTACGACGTGAAGATCGACGTTCAGCAGTCGAATGAGGCATCTCAGGAGAAAGCCCTCCTGCTCGGTACCGATACGCTGCCTGATATCGTCTGGGGTATCAGCCTTGGCAAGACAAACGCTGCCCGCTACGGCATGGAAGAAGGAATGCTCCTTGACTGGACGCCTTATCTGAACGACTCTCTGATGCCCAATCTTATGGGACTGCTCAAGGAGTATCCGGATATCCTGCCCAATATCACCACCCCCAGCGGCGGCGTCTATGCGCTTCCGTATATTGCGCCTTCACAGTACGCCTCAGGCTGCTACGGCACCTCCGAGCGTCTGTACTACCGTCAGAGCTGGCTGGACGCCTGCGGCAGGACCAATCCTACTACTCAGCAGGAATTCATCGATACGCTCCGCGCGTTTAAGAACATGAAGCTCGACGGCGGCAAGACCCCGATCCCCGTGGTCAGCGCAGGATCTTTCCTTGAGAAATATCTCTGGACCTGCCTTGGCTTTTACGGAACGGAGCCTAACAAGTACGGCTCTAACCTGATGCTCAAGGACGGCCAGCTTGTGGTTCCCGCGTATACGCCCGCGTACAAGGATTTCATCTCCATCATGAACACCCTCTATACCGAGGGCATGCTGGCGAGAGATTACTTCAGCGTGAGCGACACCACTGCGGGCGGTCTCATGAGAGACGGAGTCTGCGGCGCTCTGGCATGGTGGACTCTGGAATACGTGGGCGAGGATCCCGCGGCCTTCGGAGATATCGTCTGCGCGAACCCTATCCTGATGGGAGACAACAAAGAGATCCACGTCAGCAGGCTCAGCTACTATACGGCTGATACGCTGTGGGTATCTTCAAAGACCAAATATCCCGAGCTTATAGCTATCATGCTTGACTTCATCTACAGCGAAGAGGGCTCCATGATCTACCGTTACGGTCCGAAGCAGGGCGAGGATCCGCTGAATCTCGTGGACGGCTGGTACTATGACGAGAATGGCGACATCACCACAAAGATGGTCGAGGACGGTGTGTACGCATCTATGGCCGCATATGGCCGCGACCGCATCTTCCCGTTTGATAACGCAGGTCTGCGTCCGGCAGTCGTGACGTCCGGTACCGGAAAAATGATCGAGTTCACCGATTCCGTGACGGGCGAGAAATACGAGTGTATCGACAACCTGAAGCTTGACGATAATACGAATGACGGTCACTGGAGACTTATCACCATAGATAAATGGAGCGATTATGCCACGTCGATCAGACTGGACGGAGTATATCTCGATTCCGAGCAGGCTGCCGAGACTTCGGATATCATCACAACTATCCAGAACTATATCACCAAGGAATCCGCGAAGTTCATCACCGGACAGAGGGATATCAGTACCGTAGAGCTGTTCTGGGAGGAACTGGAAAATCTCGGTATCCAGGATTATCTGGACACGATGAACGAAGCATACGCAGACGTTCTGGCTAATTACTTCGGAGGTTGATTATGAAAAAAGCAATAGCCATTGTACTGGCTTTGCTTATGGCATTGACTCCGCTGGGCGCATTCGCGCCCGGCGAAGTCGTTGCTGAGGCGGAGACGACAGGTCTTGTCTACGGGACGGATATTCCGGAGTTTACGACCTTGGGCTCAAGATTAAATACAGAGCCTTACGACTGCGGCAGCAGTCATTTTGAAATAGTCTATGATATGACGGGATCTGAAGATCCGGACAGTGAGCTTGATGCCTACATGGTCTCGCTCGAAAATGCAGGATTTACCCTGCGTCAGGCAAACACCGCCGGAAGCAGCAGATCCTTTACTTATTTCAGCGGAAGCGAGGGCGCGTACGATGTCGTGCACTGCAACTACGTCGGCTCCTCGCTCTACAGGGAATTTCATATAGTGTACGGGCCGGAGAGCTACCTTGGGGCAGCTTCCGCCGGGGAGGTCCCGGCGTATGATACGGTCGCCGAGCCGTCGATCTCGATCATCGGCATGAGCGATACGGTGGCCTGTCTTGTGGTGCAGCTTGCCGACGGCAGCTTCGTCATCATCGACGGCGGCTACGGCTACAGCGCCGAGGGAAGAAGCTACAGCGGCAGCTATTATACGCGCACGATGACCTATAATAGAGATCATCTCGCGGATATGGAGGCTCTGTATGATTTCCTCGCCGCAAAAGCACCCTCGGGCGCAAAGCCTCAGATAACGTGGATGATCACTCATGCGGATCCGGATCACATCACGCTCCCGTACGTATTCATGGAAAAGTATTCCTCGGGCGTCGACGTGAATACCGTAGTCTGCAACTTCCCCGCTGACAGCCTGCTGGAGCAGTGGAATATCAATACGGTCAGCGGCGGAAACTCCAAGGTCTACGCCGCCAGCTTTATGAGCCGCTTTGCCTCTGCGGATCACTTCCTCTATCATACCGGTCAGAAGCTTTACCTGCCCGGCTGCGAGATCGAATTTCTTATGACACACGAGGATCTGTATCCTGTGGTTCCGACCGCGTGCAACCACACGAGCGGAGCCTGGAGGATGACGGTGGGCGGAAAGACCATCCTGATCCTCGGCGACTGCGAGACTGAGCTGAACAACCGCATGGCGGAGATCTACGGCTCATACCTTGCCAGCGATATCGTACAGCCCGCGCATCATGGCTCAAACGGCGGGACTGCGGCTCTTTACGACCTGCTGAAGGACGACGTCAAGGTCTGCCTGTGGTGCTGCGGAGATTTTCCGTTCTATTATGACCAGAGACATACGGGAGAATATTCCGGATTTTCTTTCAACGCTATCCTGAGGAATGCCGCGGGAGTCAGCCACTACACAAACTCAGCGACGCATACGATAAAGCTTTCCACGCTGACCGAGGAGCTTGGCGGCGGACGTCTGGTCACCACGGGCGCGTATGACGGATACAGAGGCACGGATGTGACTTATCTGTCGGACAAGTACGGCGACACCTCCGTTATGGTCCATGCGTCGGGCTACGACAGCGCAAAGCCCTTCTGGGTGGATCAGTCCTTTAAGGCAAATTCGCTCTTTCTCTGGAACAGCAGCAAGGGTGTGAGCAACGTTACCAGCTCGAAGTATCCGACCGGCAGGACTGACGTCACGACGTTTGCCGAGGCGAACAGGACTATTTTCGCAAAGGATATCGTCCTCGGATACTCAGGCAAATATTTCTCAAAGGGTCTTGGCGGCCATGCCACCAACGACAGGGTGGATACCAGCCAGGTAGTCTTTGATATCAGGGATATCAGCGGCAGCATGCTCCACGCTGTTGCGGGCATCACCGGAGAGGCTATCAACAAGACTGACGAGACCAAAAAGTTTGACCTGACATTCCGCATATACGGCAGCATGGCCGACGCCTACAGCGCAGCCTCCAGCTTTACTCTGCTCTCGGAGGTAAGCGGGATCGAGGGCTATAACAAGAGCGCGAATACCGCATACAACACTGCCGAGTTTAACGTGGATATCAGCGGCTGGAATTATATAAAGCTTGAATGCGTCAGCGACGGCGAAGCGCCCGGCGGCGCCTACGCCTGGGGCGATGTCTGCGTCTACACGCCCATGAACGCGAAGGGCGTTATCACAAGGCCGGAAAATCTGGCCGGAAAGAACGTAAACGCGTCTGATATCAAATATCTTTCCGATCTGTATGCGGACCCTGCGACAGAGAGCTTTGTCGTAGGAAGCGGCACTACGGTAAATTCTTCCAGACCTTTTACCGTAGATGAGAGTTTTTCGGATATATTCATATGGTCCGGGACAAATCAGAGATGGGGGATCAGCACGAGCTCGTGGTCCGGCGGACGCGCTCTTGATATTACAAATGCGGACGGCACTGTTTCCAGCGTCACCTATTTCCCCAGAGATCTGGCGATAGGCTACCGCGGAACAAAGTTTGAAAAGGGCCTCGGAGCGGTCGTTTCGCCCTCATATATGAAGCCGGCGTCCGTCATATTTGATATATCGGCTCTGAACGCCGACCGTTTTTACGGAGTAGGCGGGATCACGGGAGATGGAAATAAGTCGACAACCGCGCTCAACGCACAGGAGGTCACATTCAGCGTATACGGAAGCAAGACGGATACGGTCGAATCCTCTTTTGAGCTCCTGTCCTATACAAAAAATATCCACGCATACCTGCTTGCTGAGTTTGACGTTGATATCAGCGGGTACAAGTATCTGAAGCTTGAGACTTCGACCGCCAGCAACGCACCTTCCAACAAGCAGTTTATCTGGGCCGACGCCTGTGTATACAGCACAAAGCCTCATATTCTGGCTGCCGGCGGGATCACGCTCCACGAGAATATGTCCCTGACTCTGTACGCAGGTCTCGGAACTGAAGATCCGGACAGCGTCAGGATGCGTTTTGAGATGGACGGTCTGACCAAAGAGGTGCAGCCTGTCCGGAAAGCCGACGGCAGCTTCAGCTTCACTTTTGCCGGCATCACGCCCGACCGATTCGCAGATGAGATCACCGCTGAGCTTCTCGGCTCCGCCGACGAGGTCTTTGACACAAAGACTCTGAAGATGAAGGACGTATGCCAGGCTTACCTGGATACGCAGACTATCGAGGGACACAGCGCCGCGCAGAAAGCCGCGCTCGACCAGCTGATAGTGGACCTGCTCAATTACGGTGAAAAAGCGCAGATGTATTCGGGACATAACGCGGGTACGGTTCTCGTTCCCGAAGGGAAGACGCCGGGCAGCGCCCAGCCTTCTGCCGCGGACAACGTATTTGCGCTTTCAAATGACAGCGAATCGCGCGTCCGTCTGAAGGCGGCCACGGTCGTCCACAGCGACTCAAACTACCTCAGATTCAAATATGTGACAAGCAGGAGCGACTGCAGAGTCGTGATAACGGATGGAAACGGCCGCGATATTACGCGCGGGGACGTCAGACCCGCGGGAGAAAACGCGTATTACTGCTTCTCAACGGGTATTATGCCGACACAGTTTGATGAGGTATATACGGTAAAAGCATACGTGGATGGGGTCGAAGAGCCTGTATCTGCGCTGACCTACAGCGTCAACAGCTATGCCTTCCGCATGCTCTCCGGTACGAACGACTCATCGGTAATATCGGAGCTTGTAAAAGGTTTGTACGTTTACGGTCTGAGTGCCGAAACATATGTGGCATCACTTGCCGAATAAGGGGGTTAGGTTTATCATGAAGAAGGATTACGAAGCCGTCAAGGCAGAAGTATTTGAGATCCTTACGGAAGGAGTGGTCACCGGAAGCCAGGAGATCGTACTGCCCGGTGATGAACTTGAGCCATGAAGAAAAAGGGATTTGCATTGATAGTTTCCTCGCTGCTTGCAGCCGCGCTTTTGTGCGGCTGCGGCGGTGGCGGAGAAGAGGGAACGAGCGGCGGCAGCTCTGCGGCTGACGGCAGCGGCCAGGCAGCAGGGGGCGTCGTCGAGATCGCCAGAGACGGACAGACGGATTTCGTCATAGTAAACCATCTCAGTGATGACGAGGCCGCCAGAGAATACATGACCGACCTGACGATCAAGACAGGCGCGCAGTTCAAGCTGGCCGATGCCGCACCGGAGGGCGGAAAAGCCATCCACATCGGTACGGCCGCGCAGCTTGCGG
>CAMOQY010000020.1 GCA_946623295.1 uncultured Lachnospiraceae bacterium
GATTCAAACTCATGGAGATAGACCTCGCCGAGCTTGAGCTTTACGCCGTATTTTGCCTTGAGCTGATCTTTGGTGATCTGTGTGACGGGATCTTCGAGCTCATCGTCCCTGACGACGGTCAGCTTCTGGAAAAGCCTCCATTCGCCGCTTTCTCTGTCTATCTCGACCTTGATATTTGCAGTCTGTCCGAACAGATTTTTACTCGCCGCCACAAAAGAAGCCTCGATCGCATCAAAAAGCGCGTCTTTGCTGATGCCTCTTTCTTTTTCAAGCATGTTGATCGCCATTAACAGTTCCGAATTCATTTTTCCTTTTTCCTCCCTTTTAGAAATCGATCGAGGGTCTGATCAGCGCTATGTCCGCTCTCGAGATCCTGCAGCTTATGTCTTGTGTTATTTCTATTACAACGCTCTGCGCGTCATGATCTTTTAATATGCCGGTCAGTTCCTTTTCCCCGGCGAGTTTTCCGGCCTCGCGTTTCAGGCGCCTGGCGGCTGCCGGATCGTCATTCCCGACTTCGGGCAGCGTGAGCATTTCGGCGGTGAGCGGCTTGTAAAGCCTGACCTCTACCGTATCGCCCCGATGCCTCACAAAATCCTTTTCCTTTTTCAGCGGCCGGCCCAGGCCGGGCGAGCTGATCTCAAGCGTATAGGCTTCATCGATAAAGTCTTCCCGGTCGAGCTCATCGGAAAAGGCCCTGCTGACTGTCTCGCAGTCGTCTATCGTGATGCCTCCCGGTTTGTCGATATAGGCTCTCAGGTAATAATTCCCGGCCTCCTTCACATACTCCACATCCACAAGCTCAAATCCGTTGGATTCGATGATGGGAGTAATGAGGGCTTCTGCTCTTGCTTCGTAATCCGCAGCTTTGCTCAATTGGCGCTCCTCGCACGGGCTCCGCGATCCGCCGCTTTTTCCGTCAAAAGCGGATCATCTGCCCGTTTTCCCTTTTACATCAAAGTAGTGAGGCGACCAGCGCCTCACTACACAACACAACTATACAACGTAGGTATTATAGCATCAAATATTCATTTTACAAGTGTTTTTGCCAAAAAAGATTCAGATTTCGCGTATCAGGCCGACTTTTTTCTCCTGCGGCGTCTGATCAGAAGGATGATCACCACCGCGATCGCCGCGACAAAGAGCAGGAAGGTCCAGTTATAGACGAACCAGAGTGCAAAATCTCCCCAGAATTCGGCAAAGGACTCCAGGCCCTCCGAGAAGGAATCGCCGAGCTTTTCCCAGAAGCTCCTGGGCGCTGTGACTTCGGTCTGTTTATATACTTCTTTAAGAGTGATATCGATGGTGGAATACGCCACCTTCAGATCGTAGCCCTTAAGCTGGGACGCGTAGCTGTCCGCTTCCCACTGCGCGTCGCTGATGGCCTCCTCGAGCGTGATGATATCTTCCATGTTTTCCGCCTGTTTAAGCAGCTCCTGCAGACGGTCAAGGCGTATCTGAACCGTTTCCAGACGGGATTCGATATCATTGTACGTATCCGTCACGTCGGTTTTGGAGATGTGGTTGCGCGTCACGTTGCACAGCTCCTGCACTCCCTCGGTCACTTTCGTAAAATTCTCCGCAGGGATGCGGATGCGGTAGCTGGCGGTCATATAGCCGGAGCCGGAATCATACTCTTCGGAATCCTCAAAATACCCGCCGTTTTCCGAGACGAGATCTGAGATCATCTGCGCGGCCTGACGGAATTCGAGCGTCTCCGCCGTAATGGACGCGTTATAGATTATCTTGGTATCCTCTCTGATCAGGGAAGATCCGGTGTGCTCATTGACGGCTTCAGTAGCGGCCTCCCCGGGCTCGGCCGTCGCCGCCTTATGCCCGGTCATCCCGTAGCTGAAGTAGCTTTCATTGTCTATAGCGCCGCCCGTCAGATAGGAATCGCCGTCCAAAGCAGCATACCCGGATCTATCGGAGGATACGCTATCGGAGGATACGCGGGATATGGCGAATACTCCCACCGCCAGAACCAGCATGGCTGCCACGGTCGTGAGCGCGTAGTGCTTTTTGAAGAAGTGCAGGAGGCCCTTTTTAGGGGTCCGGCCTGCCTGCGCCTGCCTGCCGCCGGAAGCAACAGGCGACTCTGCAGCTGCTCCGGACGCAGCGGATGCGTCCTCCCGGAGTCCGGATGCGCCTGACTCCGCCCGGTACTGCGCGGTCTCCGCGATAAACTTGTCATCAATATTGGTAATGGCCTCTTCTATTATCTCTCTTTTCATGATCCTGTCCTCCGCGAGGTTTCGCCTAACTGATAAAGCCGTCTGAGATGAGCTGTTCGCGAAGCTTCGTTTTAAGCCGGACCAGACGTACCGAGACGTTTTTGACCGTCAGTCCGCTGCGCTCCGCAATAGCTTCATACGAATCGGAAAACCAGAATCTGCTGACAAAGATAAAACGGTTTTCCGGCGTCTGCTCCTCAAGAAAAGCATTGATGCGCTCGGTCAGCTCACCTGCCTCTATCTCCTGCTCGGGCCCTCCGCCCGAGGCGAGCGTTTCTTCCAGCTCATCGAGCGAAGCATCGTAGAAGCTGTTGCGCTTTTCCGCGGTATTGTACGCGTAACGCTTCAGCGCGATATTGCGCGCGACCTTCGCGACGTAGCTGATCAGGGGATTTGGACGTTCCGGAGGGATCCTGTTCCACAGGGCCAGATAGACGTCGTTTACACACTCCTCCGCGTCAGATCTGCTGCGCAGGATGTTCTCGCCGATACGATGGCACAGCGCGCCGTAGCTGCGCTGCGTCTCGGCTATCGCCTGTTCATCGCGTGAAAAAAACAGATCAATGATCTTCTCGTCTTCCATGGATTCACTCCTTTCCGTCCCGATTATATACTACGGAGATTTCTTTGAAAACTACATAATATCTGCGGAAAACAATTTCATCCTGTCTGCCGCCGGCCTTTCCGCTCTCACAACCGTCCGGTTTACATTGCATATCGGCCTTGCGCCGGCTTAATCCAGGCTCGGATCGTTTTTCTCTTTTATGCCCGAAAAGCGAAAAAAAGCCCGGACTGCGATGAGCCCGGGCTTTATAATGAAATTCCGACTATTCAACTGGTATTCCGGCTATTCGATCGGAAGGGGATGGCCTTCACGGTCAAAGAGCGGAAGCGCCTCGAGATAGATCACGTCGTCTCTCTTTGAAGCAGCGCCCTCGGCCAGGATGAACATCCTGCCGACGACCTCTGCTCCGGCCTGATTGACCAGCGCCTCGACAGCCTTGAGCGAACCTCCCGTGGAAATGACATCATCGATAATGAGGACCCTTTTGCCCTTGAGGAGCTTTGCGTCAGCGCCGTCCATATAGAGCTTCTGAACGCCGGCGGTGGTGATGGACTTATCCTCCACGCAGAAGACTCCGTCCATATAGAACTTCTTCTCCTTGCGCAGGAGCATGTACTTCTTCTGTCCGCTCTGGCGGGCCATCTCATGGATGAGCGGTATGGCTTTAGCCTCGGGAGCGACCATATAGTCGAACTCGGGGGCTTTTTTCAGGAGCTCGCGAGCTGCGGCCGTAGTCAGGTCAGGGTCTCCGAAAATAACGAAGGCTCCGATCATAAGCTTGTCATTCAGGGGGCAAAGCGGCAGATCACGCTCCAGCCCGGCGATCTTCATTCGATATGTCATTCTGGCCATGTCGGACTCTCCTTATCGATTAGTAGCCCATTCCCATTCCGGCGCCGCCCTGAGGCATCGGGGGCTGGGGCTCCTTGATGGTAGAAACGACCGACTCGGTAGTAAGCAGCGTGGAAGCTACGGATGTAGCGTTCTGAAGAGCTGACCTGGTGACCTTTGCGGGATCCAGGATACCGGCCTCTACCATGTCTACATACTCTTCCTTGTATGCGTCAAAACCAACGCCCTCTTTGGACTCCTTGACCTTGTTGACGATGACGGCACCCTCAAGTCCCGCATTGGCGGCGATGGTGGTCATAGGGGCCTCCAGAGCCTTAAGTACGATCTCGGCACCGGTCTTTTCGTCACCGGTAAGAGTCTCGGCGAGTTTTGCGACCTTCTTTGCAGCATGGATATAGGCAGCGCCGCCGCCGCAGACAACACCCTCTTCGGCCGCCGCACGGGTGGCAGCGAGAGCATCCTCCATACGCAGCTTGGCTTCCTTCATCTCGGTCTCGGTAGCAGCGCCCACGCGGATGACAGCTACGCCGCCTGCGAGCTTGGCCAGACGCTCCTGATACTTCTCTCTGTCGTAATCGGAAGTGGTCTCGGCCATCTGAGCCTTGATCTGAGCCACACGGTCAGCGATAGCCTTTGCCTCGCCCGCGCCGTCAACGATAACGGTATTCTCCTTTGTGACCTTGACGCTCTTTGCGCGGCCGAGCATTGCAAGAGTCGTATCCTTGAGTTCAAGGCCGAGCTGCTCGCTGATGACCTGTCCGCCGGTAAGGATGGCGATATCCTGAAGCATTTCCTTTCTGCGGTCGCCGTAGCCGGGAGCCTTGACAGCGACAACGTTGAACGTGCCGCGGAGCTTGTTGACGATAAGGGTGGTCAGAGCCTCGCCCTCTACGTCCTCAGCCACGATGAGAAGTCTGGCGCCGCTCTGAACGAGCTGCTCGAGTACGGGCAGGATCTCCTGGATGTTGCTGATCTTCTTGTCGGTGATCAGGATGTAGGGATCCTCAAGATTGGCCTCCATCTTTTCCATATCGGTGCACATATAGGCGGAAAGGTATCCGCGGTCGAACTGCATGCCCTCGACCAGGTCGAGCTCGGTATGCATGGTCTTGGATTCCTCGATAGTGATGACGCCGTTGCCGGAGACTTTCTCCATAGCCTCAGCGACCATATCGCCTACCGCGTCGTCTCCGGCGGAGATAGCGGCGACCCTAGCGATCTGCTCCTTGCCCTTGATCGGCTCGCTCATGGCCTTGATAGCCTCGACAGCGCAGTCGGTGGCTTTCTTCATGCCCTTGCGCAGGACGATGGGATTAGCGCCGGCGGCGAGATTTCTCATACCTGCGTTGATCATGGACTGAGCCAGGACCGTAGCGGTAGTGGTGCCGTCGCCCGCGACGTCATTTGTCTTGCTCGCGACTTCCTTGATGAGCTGAGCGCCCATGTTTTCAAAACCGTCCTCAAGCTCGATCTCTTTTGCGATGGTCACGCCGTCGTTGGTGATGAGGGGCGTGCCGAAGGATTTGTCAAGAACTACGTTGCGGCCCTTCGGTCCGAGGGTCACGCGTACTGTATCTGCAAGTTTGTTTACACCGGCTTCGAGAGCCTCGCGGGCTTCTGCGCCGTATTTGATCTGTTTAGCCATAATTAACCTCCTGTATTATATCCGCGTTTCGTGCGGTCTTTATTCGACGATCGCGACAATGTCGTTCTGTTTGACTACGATATATTCCTCACCGTCAAGCTTGACTTCGGTGCCGGCATATTTCTGGAATATGACCATATCTCCGACCTTTACCTGCATAGCGACCTCTTTGCCGTCCACGACTCCGCCGGGGCCCACTGCAATGACTTCTGCCTGCTGAGGCTTCTCCTTGGCTGCGCCGGCCAGGATAATACCTGACTTCGTAGTCTCCTCTTCAACCAACTGCTTCAAAACTACTTTGTCGCCAAGCGGTCTTAACTTCATAATACTTCCTCCTTTTATATAAGGTAAATCTGAAACTTTTTTCAGTTGTTAGCACTCTGACTCTTTGAGTGCCAAACAACGCTAATAATATATCACCCCGACCTGTATATTGCAAGGATAATATTTATAAAAAAAGAATAAACTCGCCTGTCTATCTGCCCGACTCCGGGAGGCAGTGCATGTGCGTCTGGCCGAGTACCCTGAAGCCTTCGGCACGGCCCTTGAACGAGCGGATCCCGAAGCTTACCGCGCGCAGCTTCAGATATGTCTTGACGGACTCCAGCTCCTCCGAGCCCCCGGGGAACTGGCTTTTATGCGCCATGATCGCGGCAAGCTGCTTATCCGTATGTCCGCGGGTACCGACAAAGCGCGTGGGCCCGGCGGTCATATAATATGCCAGCGCCTTTACCGGCGCAGCCTGCGCGCCGTACTTTTCCATTATTTCGGGAAAAGGCGCAAAGCAGGCCATCCTGCGTGCCGCCTCTCCCACATTCAGATGATCGGCATGACATTCGCTGCTGACAAATGGATCCGGAGCAAAAACGATCTCCGGCTGCACCTCTCCGATAACCCGCGCGATCCCGCGCTGCAGCTCGTCCTGCCCGTAGAAGCCTCCATCCGGGAGATCAAGGAAACGGACGTCATCCACGCCGAGGATCCTCGCGGCTGCTATACTCTCCCCGCGTCTGATCCCGGCCAGCTCCTCCGGAGAGGTTCCGGCAGGCGCATTTGAAAGGCCGTAACGCCCGTCGGTACAGATCAGAAAGCTGACCTCTTTGCCCTCGGATCTCAGACGGCTCACCGTCGCTCCGGCTCCGACTTCAATATCGTCGGGATGAGGCCCGATAAAAAGGAATCGTCCGAAGTTTTCTATCTTCGGCAGCGGAGCGGCATGTTTGATAACAAGGGATCTGAAGCTCATGATCGGGCACCTTTCTGTTGGTAATGCAGCGGATAAAATATAGCATAGCGCAATCTTTTCTTCAAGCGGCGCGGCGCTTCGGGCCGGTTGTTTATTTTTTCTTTATACTTTTTTTACTCATGGACCTCTTTTATTTCCGCGGATGATTGTATATAATGGACGCAACTATTTCAGGAGGTAACAGCTATGGGAAAAACAAGTAAGATCCTTTCTGCTGCCGCTCTGGCCGGACTGGCAGCCGCAGCATACGGACTCTACCGCAAGGGCGAGAAGATCACCGAAGCAGAGGAAGCTGCAAAGGCAGCTGAGGGCGCGGACGAGGATCTCGAGGCTCTGTTTAACGAAGAGCCTGCCGCCGAGGGCGAGGAGACCTGCGAGGAGGGCGCCGAGTGCGAGCGCACCCAGTTTATGGACTTTATGGACAGTGTCGGCGACGCCATCACGGCCGCAGGCAAGAATATCGCCGTAGGCTTTAAGGCTACTGTCGAGGATGTAAAGGGTACTGTCGCGGAATACAAGGAGGATCCTGAAGCTTTCAAGGAGAACGCTAAGGCAAAGGTTTCCGAGAAGTGGGAAGCTGCAAAGGAATTCACTACCGAGAAGGCAGGCGCTGTAAAGGATTTTGCCGCAGAGAAGGTAGAGGCAGTTAAGGATTTCGCAAAGAACGCGGTCGATAATCTCAAGGACGTTGAGCCTGCCGCCGAGGAGGCCGGCAGCGAAGCCGCTGAGGCTGCTGAGGATCTCGAGGCCGTTGAGCCGCTTACCGGAGAGGCAAAGCCTGAGTAATGCGTAGTTGGCGTACCGCTCCGGTTCAGGCATGACCTGAGGCCCGCGGCCGATCAGCTCTGACAGAGGGTCCGGAAAGGGCTCCGTTAATAAAACAGGATGGAAATGCAAACGAGCTTTCCATCCTGTTTTATTTTATCTGCGCGCCCCGGGAGCGCTATTTGTGGTACGGCTCTCCCTTGATGATGCGGAAAGCGCGGTAGATCTGCTCGAGCAGGATCACACGCATGAGCTGGTGCGGGAATGTCATCGCCGAAAAGCTGATCTTTTCATCCGCCGCGGATAGCACTTCGGGTGAGAGTCCGAGCGAGCCGCCGATGATAAACTGGATATGCGAACAGCCTGAAAGCGCAAGTTCGTTTATATGCGCGGAAAAGCCTTCCGACGAATAGCCGCGACCGTCGATGGCCAACGCGATCACCCTTGCGCCGGCGGAGATTTTTTTCAGGATCCTCTCGCCTTCTCTCTGCCTGATCGCTGCTTCCTCCGCGTCGGAAGCTCTCTCCGGCGTCGGCTCGTCAGCGACTTCAAGCACAGAGACCGCGGCATAGCGCCCCAGGCGCTTTATATACTCGGCCGCGGCGTCGCGGTAAAAAGCCTCTTTGACCTTTCCGACACAGACGATATCGATCTTCATTAGTTTCCATCCTGTCTCCGGACCTTACCCGCGCCTTGCGGCTGCGCTCCGGCATATACATCCGGCGCGATTCCGCAGGAGCAGCTGCAGATGTTCGATGGTGAAATGTAAGGAGCCGTTGTAAGTTCGTCGGGTCGGTTCCGACGAACTTACAGGCGAACACATTTTACCGAGAATACATCTGCCTGCGACGAGGACCAAGCGCCGGATGTATATGCCGGAGCACGTCTCGCGGGCGCGGGTACACCGGGAATTACCTTCCGCTGCCTACAAAGAAGAGCGCGACGCAGCCGGGACCTGTATGCCCGCCTATTACCGGGCCGATATTGGCCACGTAAGCGACCTTCACTCCGAATTCCTCGCGGAACGTGCGGACCATCTCCGTCACCTCATCCAATACGTCAGCGTGGCTGATAAAGACTTCCATCGTCTTGTCCGTCACACGCTTCGCGTATTCCTTGATCAGAGCTCTGAGGCTGTTTTTGCGGCCTCTGGCAACGTATTTAAAGATCAGATGACCCGGATCGTCCATATTCATGACAGGCTTGATGCCGATACTTGTGACGACCCTGGCCGCTACGGCTCCGATCCGTCCGCCCTTGCGCAGATACTTCAGATCATCCACGGTATACCAGTGATTGATGCGAAGCTTCATGTCCTCGGCGTAGGCCGCAGCCTCATCCAGAGACGCGCCTTCATCGCGTTTCTTTACAGTAAGATATACCAGCAGTCCCTGACCGGCCGAAGCACAGCGGCTGTCCACCATGATCATCTTTCTCTCCGGGAACTGTTCCCTCAGAGAATCGGCCGCCAGCACGGCGTTATTGAACGTGGCCGAAAGGCCGCTGGAAAATCCGATATAAAGTATATCCCTGCCTGTCTCCAGGATCTTTCTGAAACCGTCCTCAAACACCTGATTGTTGACAGCGGAGGTTGCAGCCAGCCTGCCGGCCCGGATATTGTCGTAGAATGCCTTGTTGGGCATATCGTAATTGCGGTACTGCCTTCCGTCATTGTCAAAGACAAAGGTCAGCTCGCTGTAGCTGACACCCCATTTTTTCAGAGTCTCAGGATCGACGTCGCACGCCGAATCCGTGTAGATCACATAATCTGCCATTTGTAACACCTTCCTTATATTTCTTCCGAATAAACGGTAACTTTCAGTCAACAAGCCTGCGGACCCAGACGCCTTTTTTGACAAGAATGAAGCCTACTGTGCATTTAATTATATCAGAAAGCTGTACTGCGGCAACTATGCAAAAAATGTGAAGTGTCGTAAAGTGGCCCAGGCACCAGGCTATAGGCACGCATATCACCCATATGGCGGCGCTGTCGAAAAGGAACGTGATCAGGGTCTTTCCGCCCGAGCGGATCGTAAAGTAGCTTGCGTTCATAAAGGCTCCGAGCGGGGCCGTCAGTCCGTAGATAACGATAAAGCCGCTCGCCAGATCGCGGACTTCCTGGTCGGTATTGTAGGCATAGGGGAATATCCCGGATAAAGCCAGCATCAAAACGACCGTGATCAGCGACAGCATCATCGAAAAAGCTATCATCTTGCGGGCCCATTCTCTTGCGCCGTCAAAATCACCCGCACCAAGCATCTGTCCCACAAGAATGGCGATCGTATTGCCCATCGAGATAAAGACCATGTTCAGCGTATTGCTCAGCGTGGATGAGATGTTCAAGCCTGCCACGACGTCGACGCCGCGTATCGAATAGCACTGCGTGAGCATGGCGATGCCGGCCGCAAAAAGCGTCTCGTTTGCCGTAAGAGGGAGACCTTTTCTTATGATCTGGCCGGTAAGACCTTTCTTGATACGAAACGAACGGTAAAGGCCCGCGGCGAATCTGTTGCGCTCCGTGTGTTTGTGAGTCCAGATTACAAGGATCGAGATCTCGAGGAATCTGGACATGACAGTGGCAAGCGCCGCACCCTGCACTCCCATCTCGGGAAAACCGAATTTTCCGAAGATCAGAAGGTAATTGAAGATCAGGTTCAGCGCCACAGCCGCAAGTCCGGCAAGCATGGGGCGGATCGTCTCAGAGGTCTCCCTGAGCGTGGACGCGTAGGCATTCGCTATCGCAAACGGCAGGAAGCCCCACACCGCGACCCTCAGATATTCCATGCCGGAGCTGAGTGTCTGCGCCCGGTCCACGGTGCTTTCCTCTCCGGTCAGATACAGCCCGATCAGCTGCTCACCGAAGAGATACATAACAGTCATGCCCACAGCCGAGACAAGCACGCCGGATATGAGCTTGAAGCGCATGGTATCGCGAAGTCCGGCGGTGTTATTGTCTCCGTAAAACTGCGACCCGAAGATCCCCGCGCTGCTCATCACGCCAAAGATACAGAGGTTGAATATAAAAACCAGCTGGTTGACAATAGACACTCCCGACATCTGTTCGGTGCCAATGCGGCCAACCATTACGTTGTCCAGAAGGTTTACGAAATTCGTGATGCTGTTCTGGATCACGATCGGAACCGCAACCATCAGGACCTTGCGGTAAAAAAACCTGTCTCCAATAAAGCGCCTCTTGAAGGCTCTCCAAATTTTCCCCATTTACTCTCCTATGTATTGCGGATCCGGTCTCACCTCCGTATCGCGCATTTTTTTTACAGTTTTTCGGTTTCCGGCGGGCGCGTCCCGTCCTTCAGCCTACGGTGTTTTTCAGTTTTTCTGTCAGGAAACGTATATCCTCGGCCTGCTGAGGCGTTATCTTGTTTATATTCGTTCTGCGGAGCTGCTTTTTCAGATTTGACAGATCGTCGCGTATCGCCTTCTTTTTATCCTTGTCCAGGCTCGCGTGCTGCTGGGCAAGCATCTGCTCTGTGGAAAAGACAAGCTGCTCGGCCTCGTTGTAAATGCTGACGGCGTCGTCCTGCGCCCGGTCCTCGCGCTCGTAGGCCTGCGCGTCGCGTATGGCGCGTTCGATCTCCTCCTCGGAGAGGTTTGAGCTCGCGGTGATGGTGATATGCTGCTCCCTGCCCGTGCCCAGATCCTTTGCAGAGACATTAAGGATACCGTTCGCGTCGATATCAAAGGTGACCTCTATCTGGGGCACCCCTCGCATGGCTCTCTTTATTCCGTTGAGTCGGAAATTACCGATGAGTTTGTTGTCCCTGGCGAAATGTCTCTCGCCCTGCAGGACTTTTATATCCACAGAGGTCTGGAAGTTCGCCGCTGTGGTGAATATCTGGCTGTATCTGGTAGGTATAGTCGAGTTTTTCTCGATAAGCTTTGTAGCTACGCCTCCAAGCGTCTCGATAGACAGTGAAAGCGGCGTTACATCCATTAACAGGACCTCGTTCAGGCTGGCGTCGCCTGCGAGCTTTCCGCCCTGGACCGCAGCCCCGAGCGCCACGCACTCATCCGGATTGAGGTTGCGGCTGGGCTCTATTCCCGTGATCTGACGTACTTTTTCCCGGACTGCGGGTATACGCGTGGAGCCTCCCACGAGCAGAACTCTGCCAAGCTCGCTCGAACGGATACCGGCATCGGAAAGAGCCAGCTCTACAGGTCCCCGTGTGCGCTCGACGAGATCATATGTCAGTTCATCGAATTTGCTTCTGGTAAGATTGATATCGAGGTGCTTCGCACCGCTGCTGTCCGTGGTGATAAACGGCAGATTGATATTTGTGGAGGTGGCCGAAGAAAGCTCTTTCTTTGCCTTCTCCGCAGCCTCTCTGATGCGCTGCATGGCCATCCTGTCCTTTGACAGATCTACGCCTTCCATGCGGCGGAATTCCGAAACCAGATATCCTGCTACAGCTTCATCGAAGTCGTCTCCGCCGAGGTGATTGTCGCCTGCTACAGCCACAACTTCAACTACTCCGCCTCCGATCTCAATGATCGAAACGTCGAAGGTACCGCCTCCGAGATCGAATACCATGACCTTCTGCTGGGTCTGACTTTCCAAACCATAGGCAACGGCTGCTGCGGTAGGCTCATTTACTATCCTCTCGACCGTAAGTCCGGCTATACGCCCGGCGTCTTTTGTGGCCTGGCGCTGCGCGTCTGAGAAATATGCGGGAACCGTGATGACCGCTCTCGAGACGCTTTCTCCGAGATAGCTCTCTGCGTCTTTTTTGAGCTTCTGGAGTATCATGGCCGAAATCTCAGGCGGGCTGAGTTTCTTGCCGTCGATACTGATCCTGCGGTCAGTCCCCATATCTCTTTTTATGGAGCTTATGGTCCGGTCGACGTTGGTTACCGCCTGCCTCTTCGCGCCGTCTCCCACGAGGCGGTCGCCATCCTTGGTGAAAGCAACTACAGACGGGGTGGTGCGCTGACCCTCCGAATTACTTATTACTACAGGCTGACCGCCTTCCATGACGGCCACGCATGAATTTGTGGTGCCGAGATCAATTCCGATTATCTTGCTCATTTTTCCTCCGGGTGGCTTTGAGCCAATAAAATCCCGCTCTTTTCACACTTGCTATAGTCTACCGATTCCCCGAAAAAACTGCAAGGGCTCAATTATTATGTTTTTATAAAATATGTATGTACTGCGCGGATGTTACAGGGGCTGTTTGTCTGAGCATCCGGTGGGTTTTCGCATATGAGGAAAATGATCGCTGCTCCGGTCAGCGGCTTTGTCAAGATCTCACATGCGGCAGTTTTCCCCATGCATACCCCGGTTAGGGTCTTTTTTGAAAAATCTGCAAAAAGACCCTATTTTTCAGCTCTGATAGAGGCTACATGATAAGAAAAGTTAGGGTCTTTTTTGAAAAATCGGCAAAAAGACCCTAATTATCAGATCCGATAGAGGCTGCGCGATAAGAAAAGTTAGGGTCTTTTTTGAAAAATCGGCAAAAAGACCCTA
>CAMOQY010000021.1 GCA_946623295.1 uncultured Lachnospiraceae bacterium
CTGGCGCCTTTTCGTCCCTTTACGGTACCGGCGAGATTGATCGCGCCGCCGTACAGCAGAAACTTTTCCGTAAGTGTTGTCTTTCCCGCATCGGGATGCGATATGATCGCAAAGGTCCTTCTCTTTAATATTTCTTCTTTAAGTGAAGCCATCAGATTCTCCAGATCAATATATATTATCTAACTGGTTAATAATAACTATATTTTGTTGTTTGTGCAAGCAAAAATGTATGTTATAATGCAGAAAAGTAACGGTCCGCGGCTAAAACAAATACGCCGGGGGCTATATCCGGAAAAACGGAGGTACAAACCATGATCTTTACGATCGATATCGGCAATACAAATATAGTCGCAGGCGTCGTTTGCCGCGACGGCGTCCGCTTTGTGGAGCGGATGTCCACCGACCGCATCAAAACACCTCTTGAGTACACTGTCCTCTTTCGGGCTGTACTGGAGCTCAACGGTATCCGGCCCTCGGAGATCAAGGGTTCCATCATCTCCTCCGTGGTCCCGGAGGTAACAAAAAATGTCAGCAGATCGCTCGCAAAGCTCTTTGGCTGCGAGCCGATGATAGTGGGTCCGGGCGTCAGGACCGGGCTGAATATCAAAGTCGATGACCCGGCCCAGCTCGGCGCAGATATGGTCGTTGCTGCTGTTGCGTCTATAGCCGAGTATCCCCTTCCTCAGATCATCTTTGATCTGGGCACGGCTACCACTATTTCCGTGATCGACAAAAAGGGCGCCTTCCTCGGCGGCGTGATCGCCGCCGGCGTACGTACCGCCATGCGCTCGCTTGCAAGCAGCGCTTCCCAGCTTCCCGAGATCAGTATAGAAGCCCCCAAACACGCCATCGGTACGAATACGATCGACTGTATGCGAAGCGGTGCTGTCTATTGTACTGCGTCGATGATGGATGGCATGATAGACAGGATCGAATCCGAGACGGGTGAAAAATACACCTGTATCGCGACGGGCGGACTCAGCTCCGGAATCGCGATGCACTGCTTCCACCGCATAATCTGTGACGACCAGCTCCTGCTCAAGGGCCTGTATATAGTCTACAATAAAAACGATACTGATTAAAAATCGCGGGAACGTCATGATCTGACCATTCTTTCCGCGTGTATCCCGCAGCACAATACACAATAAAGACTTTTATAAAAAAAGAGACGGCGCATAACGCGCCGTCTCCGTTAGTATTCGGGATAATATCCTGATTACTTAAGAGCGTCCTGAAGCTTGGTAGCAAGGCCGTTGGTATCTGCATCGATCTTGGCATACAGATCCTTAACGCCCTGGTTCTCAAGGATTCCGGCATAGAAGTCATCGTTGTACTCGATGATCTCGATTCCGCCCTCAACAAGACCAGCCTTGGAATCGGCATCGATCTTGACAAGGTTGGGAGCGATCTCAGCGGTAGCAGCCTTGACAGCTTCCTGGATAGCTTCCTGATAAGCAGGATCAAGGGCATCATAGAAGTCCTTGTTGATGGTCATCTGGTTGCAGTACAGGATGTGGTTGGTAAGGGCCAGATACTTCTGAACTTCCTGGAACTTGGAGTTCAGGCAGGTATCGGCAGCATTCTCCTCAGCATCATAGGTGCCAAGGCGAAGAGCGTCGTAAAGCTCAGCGAAAGCAAGGGGCTGAGGATCAGCGCCAAGAGCTTTCCAGAATGCAAGGTGGTTGGGGTTATCCATGGTACGGATCTTCAGGCTGGCGAAGTCTTCCAAAGTACGCAGTTCCTTGTTGGAAGTGGTAAGACGGAAGGTAGCGCCCTGCAGGTAGCCAAGAAGGACAAAGCCGTTGGCCTCATAGGCAGCTCTCATACCCTCGGTGAAGGGGTTGTCGCCGTTGATAGCGCTGTCGATCTTCTCAGCGGAAGAAGAAGCGAATACCATGGGCAGATCAAAGACAGCCAGCTCGGGAACGAAAGAAGCCGCGGGAGCAGTCTGGGAAACCTGGATCTGGATGTCGCCGGACTGAGTCTGACGAAGGATGTCGGGATCCGATCCAAGCTCGGAATTGCCGTGATAATCAACGGTCATCTTGCCGCCGGTGATGGCTTCAAGCTGCTTGGCAAAAGCAAGGAACCAAAGGTTTCCGGCAGCGCCGGGAGCGCAGTTGTCAGCTGCTACAAGCTCAACGGGATCCAGAGCGTCATACTTTCCGGTCTCAGCGGGCTCGGTAGCCTGGGTGTCAGCCTGAGTGTCAGCCTGAGTGTCAGGAGCGGGAGTGCTGGTGCCCTCATCTGACGTTCCGCATGCTACCATGGACATGACCATGAGCAGCGACAGAACAAGTGCTAAAACTTTTTTCATCATTTTTTCCTCCATGAAAAAACTTTATTTATGTAAACGCACTATTGCGTTAACATCAGGGGATCAAAGGAATACGGTCGAGAACCACGGTACGTACGTGATCAGCAGCAGTGCGGCCGCAAACATGATCATGAAAGGTGCTGCTTTCTTGGCCAGGGCCATTGGTTGTTCTTCCGCAAGATTTGCCGCCACGAACAGGTCGAGTCCGAAGGGAGGAGTCGCAAGTCCGATGGAAAGGCAGCATACAAGGATGACGCCGAAGTGGATGGGGTCTACTCCAAGCTCCTTAACGGCCGGAAGAAGCACCGGTGCAAGGATGATGATACAGGGGCCTGTATCCATTACCATGCCGAGCAGCAGGAACAGGATAACACAGATCGTAAGGACTGAGAAGGTGGAATGGAAATTATTCGTAATGAAATCCGTGACCAGCTTCGTGACCTTGGTAAGGGAAAGAACTCTGCCGAAGGCTGTGGCAAAGGCAAGCACGAATGCAAGCCCACCGTAGGTCTTTATAGCGGCGCAGAGCATGCTCCACAGCTGTTTAAACTTGACTGATTTGTAGATAAACAGCGAAACGATCAGCGCATAGAATACGGAGACAACAGCTGCCTCAGTAGGCGTAAAGAGACCGGTGTAGATACCGCCGAGAACGACTACCGGGCAGAGAAGCGCAGGAAGGCTCTCCCAGAAAAGCTTGCCTATACCCTTGGCTTTGAGTTCGGCCATACGGGCGTTGATCTTCTCGCGGTCCTCGCCGTGCCTTACGCAGTACCAGACCGCATAAACCATAAGAGCGACGCCTATGATAATGCCGGGGAGGATTCCTCCGAGGAACAGGGCTCCTGTAGACTCACTCGTCGCCAGCGCATAGAGTACGAACGGGATCGACGGAGGTATGATAACTCCGAGACCTCCGGCAACGGCTATGATACCGGCGCTGAACTTCCTGTCATATCCAAGAGATACGAGGAAGGGTATCGTCATGGAGCCGACCGCGGCCGTAGTAGCTGGACCCGAACCGGAAATAGCTCCATAGAAAAGGCAGGTAATTACTACCGCGCAGGGAATTCCGCCGGGAAGTCTGCCTACAAAGAACGAGAAGAAATTGAACAGTCTTCTGGAGATACCGCCCTCTGCCATTATGACACCGCCCAGAATAAAGAGCGGAACAGCCAGAATGGGAGTCGAGTTTGCTCCGCTGAAGGCGTTGTCGATGACCTGGATCACGGAGCCGCCCTTGCCCACCAAAAGGATCGGAGCAAGAGAGCCGAGGGTCATGGACGTAGCGATAGGTATGGAAAGCGCGATGCCAACAAGGAATACGATAAATACTAATAAAGCTGCCATCAGTTGGTTCCTCCTTCCGCTGCCTCGCCGTTAGACTCGGCGCGTAATCCCGCTTCGATCTCTTCCTGAGCATCAGCAAGTGTCTGCTCGGTAGTGGAAAGCTGCTTTTCATTTATATGCATTGCGTGGATAACGGCAACCTGGATGGCTCTGAAGCAGCCAAGCCCGAAACCGACGAGCATGATCGCGTAAATGATCCAGATCGGCCACTCCATAGCCGGCGAAGTCTCGCCGCTTGCAATACGGTTGCTGATAACTTCAATAGAATTGTAAAACAGAAATCCGTAAACAGCCGCGTTGACGAGATCAACAAGGATATTCCATATATTCCTTACGATCGAGGGGAACTTGTCCATGATGATATTCACCCTGAGCATGTTCATGTTGCGGATCGTATAAGGAATGGAAAGGAACACGGTCCAGATCCAGCAGAACCTGTTCAGCTCATCAGTCCACGAAAAAGTGGGGATGAACGGAAGTTTGCGGCAAAGCACCTGAAGCATCTCGACCACACAGATGATGATCAGAAGTATAGCCATCAGGGATTCTTCAAAATGCTTGTCGAGCCATTTGATAAACTTCATATACCTCTCCTTCCCGGCGGTCACTTGCCGTCGATTATATCAAGCAGCTCCTGTCTCATGGCGTCCTCGGGACGGGCAGCTCCGCCTGTCCACAGCTCTACCTGGCGAACGCCCTGATACAGAGACATCTCAAGGCCGTTGATGATGGTCTTGCAGCCGACTTCCTTGGCCTCGCGGAGGAATCTGGTCTCTCCGGGATTATAGGTAGCGTCAAAGCATACGTGCTTGGGGAGCAGATAGCTCTTGTCTACGGGAGTCTTATCCTCCTTGCCTTTCATTCCGAGACCGGAAAGATTGAGGACTATATCGGACTCCGCGACGCCGGCCTTTATCGTCTCCTCATCGCCTACTGCGACGGGTACGCATACGCCGGGGAAGAATTTGTTGATGTTGTCGCACAGATCCTCGCGGACCTCCTTGAAAACATCAGCGATATAAAGTCTCTTTGCACCGGCGTTTGCAAGCTCAAAGCAAACGCTGCGTCCGGCACCGCCGGCTCCGAAGGCAAACATGGTCATGCCGGTAAGCTCGCCCACATGCTCCTTGATGCTGCGAAGGGCGCCGTAACCGTCGGTATTGTATCCGATAAGCTTGCCGTCTTCAGTCTTGACGACGGTATTTGACGAACCCATCTTTTCGCAGAGAGGATCATAGCCGTCAAGGTATTTCATAACCTCAACTTTATTGGGCTTTGTAACGGCACATCCCGCAAAGGGCATATAGCGCACTCCGTTGATGACATCGGCAAGATGATCGTTGCCGACCTCAGAATAGAAATACAACATGTTCAGACCTGCGGCCTTATAGCCTGCATTCTGCATGCGCGCTGCAAACGACTGTCCGAGCGGAGTGCCGATCAGCGTGATAAACTTTGTATTAATGTTGACTTCCATCTTTGCTCCTTTCATGTAGGCTTATCCACGCAGGGGCGTGAATATTTATAAAAGTATTTTATAAATATTTATGCTATATTACAAATGCTAAAAAATAATGCACTTTATTCATGAATTTCATAAACATCCGGCTTCAGGAATAAAAAAGAGCGCGCCCCGTGGCGTGCTCTTGTCTGAATAACGTCATTTTTGAAGGATAGTGACCTCTCCCGTTTCCGCGTCGACCCTATATGAATATTCCGTTCCGTCATGAATAAAAGTGATTTCAAACCAGGCCGTACCGTTTTCAGTCTCAAAGTCGCTCTCCAGGCCGCTGACCTGCGAAGCGTCAAAACCGGCAGTTTCAAGGGCCGCGGAGACCGCCTCCTCGCGGCCGAGATAATTCTCGTGGTAATTATTGTACATGATATACACGATCAGTATCTCAAAAAGGACCAGGATGATCAGGAAGCCGCATATCGTCCTCCTGTTCCTTACAATAAACTGAAGCGTCGGATCGTTTTTGTTCATTTTATTCCTTTTACTGCTGCTTTCTGAGGATTATATCGTTTTTATCCTTGTAGATATGATCCTCAGGTACGATGCCTCTGACACAGGAGGTGGGATAAACGCTGGCTCTCCTTCCGATGACGGTTCCGGGGTTCAGGACGCTGTTGCATCCGACATCGGCATAGTCGCCGAGAAAAGCGCCCACCTTGCGGCGATCCGTGGGGAGCTCTTCGCCCTCGTTGTGAATTACTACGTTTTTGTTGTCGGCCTTGACATTGCTGGTGACCGCGCCGGCGCCGAGATGGGAATGATATCCGAGTATGGCGTCGCCTACGTAATTGTAATGAGGCACCTGGACATGGTCAAAAAGAATGACATTTTTGAGCTCGGTGGAGTTGCCCACTACGCAGTCCTCTCCCACAAGCGCGCTGCCTCTTATAAAAGCGCCCGGCCTGACCTGAGTCCTGTGGCCTATGATGCACGGTCCCTTTATATAGGCTGTCGGATAGACCTCGGCATCCTTCGCAACCCAGATATCCTCCGCTATCCTGTCATACTCGTCCTCCGGAAGGGAGGCTCCGAGTTTCATGATCTCATCTCCTATGCCGGAAAGCGCCTCCCAGGGATATGTAAAGGAAGCGACGAAATCTCCCGCCATTGAATGTGAAAAATCGTAAAGATCGTTTACAGTAAGTTTCATTTGCGCACCTCCAGAAGATGTCCGGAATCCTCAATCGCCTTGATTATATGATCGACCTGTTTTTCGCACTCTTCGTGTATGCCGGCCTCGCTCATGACACGCAGCACAGGCTCGGTACCGCTCTTGCGCAGCAGTACACGGCCGCTGTCTCCAAGCGAAGCGGTGCATTCTTCCACTGCTTTGACGACCGCGGCGTCGGCAAGCGTGCCGTCCTTATCGTCCACGACGACATTTTTAAGGACCTGAGGGTACATGGTCACTCCTGCGGCGAGGACGCTGAGCGGCAGATGGGTCTCGATCATGATATTCATGATCATAAGAGCGGTGATCAGTCCGTCGCCTGTACGGGCGTATTTGCGGAAAATGATATGGCCGGACTGCTCGCCGCCGATCATGTAATCGTTTTCCTTCATGTTTTCATATACATAGCGGTCGCCCACGGCAGTCTTTTCATAGCCGATGCCGACCTCGTCGAGCGCCTTGTACAGCCCGAAGTTGGACATGATGGTAGTCACGATCTTGTTGTCCCTGAGCTGTCCGTGCGACTTGAAATACTTGGCGCAGATGTACATGATCTTGTCGCCGTTTACTACCTCGCCGTTTTCGTCAACGGCCAGACAGCGGTCCGCGTCTCCGTCAAAGGCAAAGCCGACCTCCGAGCCCGTTTCCAGCACATAGCGGCAAAGCCCTTCTATATGGGTCGAACCGGCGTCTTTATTGATATTCAGACCGTCGGGAGTGTTGTTGATCACGTTTATCTTTGAGCCGAGCGCGTTGAATGTGGCGCCCGCGATCATCCAGGCGCTGCCGTTTGCGCAGTCGAGCGCGACTCTGGTATTTTCAAAGGACCTGGTGGGTATGCTCGTCAGATATCCGATATACCTGTTTCTTCCGGCGTAGTAGTCGATCGTACAGCCGACATGCTCGCGCGTTGCAAAGGGAAGCTCGGGAATAAGGCCGTCAATGTACTTTTCGATCTCGTCCTGGAGGGCGTCGTCCATCTTTTCGCCGTTTCCGTTCATGAGCTTTATGCCGTTGTCGTAGAAAGGATTGTGGCTGGCCGATATCATTACTCCGCAGTCAAACTTTTCGACACGTGTGATATAGCTGACGCAGGGAGTTGTGGTGACGTGCAGAAGGTACGCGTCGCCGCCGCTGGACGTGATACCTGCGGAAAGCGCGTTTTCGTACATATATGAGGATCGTCTGGTATCCTTTCCGATGACTATCCTGGCCTTTTCACCGTCGTGAAGCCTGCCGTAATACCACCCGAGAAATCTGCCTGTCTTAAAGGCGTGCTCCGCCGTCAGAACGACTCCCGATTCTCCTCTGAAGCCGTCAGTTCCAAAATACTTACCCATACTGTTTTTCCTTTCTTAAAGGGATTTAGTCACCTTTTTTTAATACATTGTCCTGGTGATCGATATAGTCGAGAATAAGCTCTACAGCGCCCTCGTATCCGGTACGCGAGCTGTTCAGACACAGATCGTATGTGGATGCCGCTCCCCACTGCTTGTTCGAGAAATAATTGTAGTAATCGGCTCTTTTTTTGTCCTGCTTTACGATAAAATCAAGCGCCTTGTCCTTTGTCATGCCGTTGAGCCGGCAGCAGTAGTCCACCTTATCGTCTGTATCGGCCGTAATAAAGACCGATGTTACATTCGGATAACCGGCGAGCGCGTAATCGGCGCAACGTCCTACTATGACGCAGGATTCTTCCTTTGCAAGATGCTGTATGGTCTCGAACTGGGCCAGAAAAACCTTCTGGTGGAGCGGGGTATCCATAAAGCCGGCCATAGATGAACCAAGCGAGCGGACATCCATGACCAGTGAATAAAAGAAACTGCTTACGGGGGACTCATCGTGAGTCTCCATTACCTCTTCGCACAGACCGCTCTTTTTCGCGGCAAGGGTGATCAGCTCCTTGTCGTAACATTTGACATTAAGGCGCTCGGCAAGCATCCGGCCTATATCGATTCCGCCGCTTCCGTACTCTCTGCCGATCGTAACGATCTTGTTTCCGTACATCTCTACCTCCGCGCATGCCGGAGAGCATGCTCCTTTAAAAATATTTTAATACTTATGCAATATATGCGCAATAAAAATGTGCTTATTTTTATATCCCGATGTGTGTTTTTTAATCAGGAGCCGGATCCGTGTCTCAGCCCTTCGAGTATTCTTTCAAAATACTCCGGCAGCGGCGCCCGGCACTCTATATACTCTCCCGTAGAGGGATGGACAAGCCCCAGCAGGCCGGCGTGCAGCGTCTGTCCGCAGGTTTTAAAGGGCGAAGGTCTGTTGCCGTACACCTCATCTCCCAGCAGCGGATGTCCGATATGATCCATATGCACTCTGATCTGATGGGTGCGCCCTGTCTCAAGACGGCATTCTATATAGGTGTATCTGTCAAAGCTCTCCAAAATGCGGTAGTGGGTCACGGCGCGTTTTCCGCCGTGTTCATCGACAGTCATCTTCTGCCTGTTGACCTTGCTGCGCGCTATAGGCCCATCCACGGTCCCGTCGGCATCCAGCCTCCCGCAGCATATGGCCTGATATCTGCGGTTAACGCTGTGCTCGGCAAGCTGGCGGGCAACGCTTCTGTGAGCCGCGTCGTTTTTACAGACGACCACGACCCCCGAGGTATCCCTGTCTATCCTGTGGACTATGCCGGGACGCAGAACGCCGTTGATCCCCGAGAGGCTCCCCGGACAGTGGTACATCAATCCGTTTACGAGCGTATCATCCATGTGGCCCGCCCCGGGATGGACCACCAGCCCCTTTGGCTTGTTGATAAAGATGAGGTCGTCGTCCTCGTAGAGGATATCGAGCTCCATCTTCACGGGCACGACTTCCAGTGGTCTTGGCTCGGGAATATCCGCCGCTATCTCATCTCCCGCCGATATTCTGTAATTGGCCTTTACCGTAGCGCCCGAGCATGTGACCAGACCGTCGCGGATAAGCTTTTGAATATATGATCTGGATCGTCCCTCCAGGACGGACGCAAGATAAGCGTCCACCCTCGTTCCGGCGTCGTCCAGGTCGGCAAAAAAGATGTTAAGACCCACTCTTTTTAAACCTCCTGAAGTCATCCTCCTTGTACTTGAACAGAATAAGGATAAGAGCCAGCACGGCGGACCAGCTGACGTAGATATCGGCTACGTTGAACACGGGGAAATCTATCAGCGAGATATACATGAAATCCACGACGTATCCGTTTAAGGCGCGGTCGATAAGATTTCCGGCAGCTCCGGAAAAAATAAATACCGTTATGACCCTCAGGGGAAGGAAGCGCTTTTCACGGGGTATGCGCAGATAGAGAAAGACAAGCGCCGCAAGCGCGATCACGGTAATAATGATAAAGAAGACCTGGCGGTCCTGAAGGATACCAAAGGCCGCCCCTCTGTTTTCCGTATAACGCAGCTCAAAAACACCGTCGATAAGGACGCAGGGCCCGTCCGCAAGGTGAGTCCTTGCAAGAGCCTTTGTGAGCTGGTCGAGGGCTATAAGGACCGCCGATGACAGTAATGGCAGAATGGCTTTTTTCATGAATTCTCCGAAAAAGAATAAGGACTGCACAGCGTATGGCTGATCCGCAGTCCTTACTCACAATAATACTCTCAGATATTTACCGACAGACTGTCGCTCCCGCCGAAGGCTCCGGCAAAATCACCGGAAAGATCGATATTGCTGGGGGTGATGATGAAGATATACTTGGAGATGCTCTGAAGATTTCCGTTCATCGAATAGCAGGCGCCGGATGAAAAATCCACGATCCTCTGAGCTATGTCGAGATTGAGTCCCTCCATATTGATCACTACGGCTCTTCCGCTGAGGAGTATATCGATTATCTCTCTGGAATCGCTGATGGAACTGGGCTTGATGAGGCAGACTTCCATATTGGTACGGTTCTTCATAGAAACGACGCTGGGCTGAGGCTTCTTTGTACGGAAGACAGGCTTTTTGACCGGCTCCTCCTCGGGCTCGTCGTCATCCAGAGCCAGCTCGGCCTCGACCTTGGGACGGCTGGTCGGAGCAGACTTGCGGGTCCTGGGCTCCTCTGAATAATCGAGATCGTCGAACTCCTCGTCCGGCTCGAACTCCTCATCGTCGTAATCATCGTTAAGCTTCATCGAGTTAAGAAATTTATTAACAAATCCCATAATATGTCACCCCGTTCACATCTAAAAATATTCTAAAATATTATCCGATTTTTTGTCGCTTATGTCAATAATTATTTGAGCTGAGCGGCAACAGCCTCGGCTGCTTTTTCAAGAGCGGCGCCGATCCCGGAGGGATCCTTTCCGCCGGCCTGAGCCATATTGGGCCTTCCGCCGCCGCCTCCGCCTACCAGAGGAGCTATCTCGCGGATCAGATTGCCCGCGTGGACGCCCGCCTTCATCGCCCCGTCGGTAGCCGTAACGATGAGATTGACCTTGCCTGCCGCCTCAGAGGCCAGCACGACGACGCCTTCGCCAAGCTTGTCCCTGAGCGCATCGCCCTGATTGCGGAGCTCGTTCATGTCCACTCCGGGCACCGATACGGCAAGCAGCTTGATGCCTCCGATCTCCTTCACCTGGTCCATGACGTTGCCGAGGGCATCCTTGGCCATGGCGCTCTTGAGCTTTTCGTTCTCGGAGCTGAGAGCCTTGACTTCGCCGAGCAGCTGGTTTATGCGCGCCGTAAGCCCCTCCGGATTCGTCTTGGCAGCCGCGGCCGCCTCGCCGAGCCTGCGCTCGATATCGGCATAGTAAGCCAGAAGTCCTGTGGATGTCAGAGCTTCGATACGTCTTACACCCGCGGATACTCCGGCCTCGGAGATTATCTTAAAGCATGAAATGACGCCGGTGTGCTCCACATGCGTTCCTCCGCAGAGCTCTCTGGAGAAATCTCCCATGCTGACCACGCGGACCTTGTCGCCGTATTTCTCTCCGAAAAGAGCCATCGCTCCGGTCTTTTTGGCCTCGTCGAGGCTCATGATATCCGTGGAGACTTTAAGGTCGGCCGCTATCTCTTCGTTCACGATCTCTTCCACGCGCTTTATCTCATCGGGAGTCATGGCAGAGAAATGAGTAAAGTCAAAGCGGAGCCTGTTTTCGTCCACGTCCGAGCCTGCCTGCTCCACATGATTGCCGAGCACCATGCGCAGCGCCTTCTGGAGAAGATGCGTAGCGCTGTGGTTTTTAGCGGTCGCGGCACGTTTTGCCCGGTCAACGCTGAGGGTCACAGTATCTCCCTCTTTAAACATTCCGGAGACGACGCGCCCTACGTGGCCTATCCTGCCTCCGAGAAGCTTTATTACGTCGCTGACTTCAAATACGCTCTCTCCCGCTCTTATAAAGCCCGTATCGGCGTGCTGTCCGCCGCTGGTCGCGTAAAAAGGAGTCTGCTCGGTAAAGATCGTGCCGATCTGGCCGTCAGTAAGCGCCTCCACGATCTCGTCTTCCGTCGTAAGGACGGTGATCTTCGAGCTGCTCTCCAGCTCGCCGTATCCGGTAAACTCCGATGTGATGGTCGGATCTATCGACTGATATACCGTCACGTCCGCGCCCATATAGTTTGTGGTCTTGCGGGCGGCACGGGCAGTCTGACGCTGATTTTCCATGCAGGCCGCAAAGCCTTCCTCGTCGACTTCAAAATCCTTCTCCTCCAGGATCTCCTTTGTCAGATCCAGAGGGAAGCCGTACGTATCATACAGCCTGAAGGCGTCCTCGCCGGCAAGCTTTTTGCTGCCTGAAGCCGTAAGCTTTTCCTCCATATCGGAAAGAATGCTGAGGCCTTGGTCTATGGTCTTGTTGAATTTTTCTTCCTCTTCGTTGATGACCTTGAAGATGAATTCGGATTTCTCCTGGAGCTCGGGATAGCCGTCTTTGGATACCTCGATGACCTTGCGGCTGAGCTTCGAGAGGAAGCACCCCTCTATGCCGAGCATCCTTCCGTGGCGAGCGGCCCTGCGCAGAAGCCTGCGGAGCACGTAGCCGCGGCCTTCATTTGAGGGCATTATGCCGTCGGAGACCATAAAGGTAACGCTGCGGATATGGTCGGTGATGAGACGGAGGCTGATATCCTTCTTTTCATCGTCGTTGTACTTTACTTTGGCCAGCGAGGCTACCTCATCGAGCAGGGCCTTTATAGTATCGATACTGAAGATCGAATCCACGTTCTGGACTACTACCGCAAGTCTCTCGAGGCCCATTCCGGTATCGATGTTTTTGTTT
>CAMOQY010000022.1 GCA_946623295.1 uncultured Lachnospiraceae bacterium
GGAGGCCTACCGCTGCGATATCACCTATGTGACAAACAATGAGCTTGGCTTTGACTACCTGCGCGACAACATGGTCATATACAAGGAGCGTCAGGTACTGCGCGATCTTCACTACGCTATCGTCGACGAGGTCGACTCGGTCCTTATCGACGAAGCCCGTACGCCCCTTATCATATCCGGCCAGAGCGGCAAATCCACAAAGCTCTACGAGATCTGCGACTACCTCGCGCAGCGTATGCAGCGCGGCGAGGAAAAGGAGCTCTCCAAGATGGACCTCATCATGAAAGAGGAACAGAAGGAGACGGGCGATTTCATCGTTCATGAAAAGGAAAAGCAGATCCATCTGACTGAGGCCGGCGTAAAGAAGGTCGAGGATTTCTTCCAGATCGAAAACCTTGCTGATCCGGAAAACCTTGAGATCCAGCACTGCATCATCCTTGCTCTGCGCGCCCACAATCTCATGTTCAGGGATCACGACTACGTCGTAAAGGACGACGAGGTCCTTATAGTCGATGAATTTACCGGACGTATCATGCCCGGACGCCGCTACTCGGACGGCCTGCATCAGGCGATCGAGGCAAAGGAGCATGTCAAGGTCAAGCGCGAGAGCAAGACTCTGGCGACCATCACCTTCCAGAATTTCTTTAACAAGTTTGAAAAGAAAGCCGGCATGACCGGTACCGCGATGACCGAGGAAAAGGAATTCCGCGATATATACGGGATGGACGTTATCGAGATACCGACAAACAAGCCCGTTATCAGAATCGACCACAACGACGCCGTCTACAAGACCCACGCCGAAAAGCTTCACGCCGTGGTCGAGGACATCATAGAATCCCATAAAAAGGGACAGCCCGTGCTGGTCGGCACCATCACGATCGAGGCCTCCGAGGAGCTCTCGTCCATGCTCAAAAAACGCGGCATCCGCCACAACGTGCTGAACGCCAAGTTCCATGAGATGGAGGCGGAGATAGTTGCCGACGCCGGACTTCACGGAGCGGTGACAATCGCGACGAATATGGCAGGCCGCGGTACCGATATCAAGCTCGACGACGAGGCCAGAGCCGCAGGCGGTCTTAAGATCATAGGCACGGAGCGCCACGAGTCCAGACGTATCGACAATCAGCTGCGCGGACGTTCCGGCCGTCAGGGAGACCCGGGCGAATCCAAGTTTTATATCTCGCTCCAGGACGATCTGATGAGGCTGTTCGGCGGTGAGCGTATGATCAATATGTTCAACGCGCTCAACGTCCCCGACAACGAAGAGATCCAGCACAAGATGCTTTCAAAGGCCATCGAGAGGGCCCAGAAAAAGATCGAGGGCAACAACTTCGGAATCCGTAAAAACCTGCTCGAATACGACCGTGTCAACAACGAGCAGCGCGAGATCATATACAAAGAGCGCGGGCGCGTTCTCGACGGTGAGAACATGCGCAGCGTTATCATGAGTATGATAAGCGACACCTGCGATTCGGCGGTGGATACCTATATATCCGACGATCAGCATCCGGATGAGTGGCAGCTCGGGGATCTGATGGCCGATATACTCAATATCATTCCGATGAGCGTTAAGCTTCCCGCGGACATGAGCGGCTTTAAAAAGAGCGATCTCAAGCAGCTCCTTAAGACCGAGGCCGTAAAGCTTTACGAGCAGAAGGAATCCGAGTACCCGAGCGAGGAAGTCATCCGCGAGGTGGAACGCGTGGTGCTGCTGCGCGTGATAGACAAGCACTGGATGGACCATATCGACGACATGGATCAGCTCCGCCAGGGAATCGGCATGCAGTCGCTGGCTCAGCGCGACCCCGTGGTGGAATACCGTATGCAGGGATACGATCTCTTTGACCAGATGACCGCGGGTATCCAGGAGGATACAGTGCGTACGCTGATGCATCTGCGTCACGAACAAAAGGTAGAGCGCGAGCAGGTCGCAAAGGTCACCGGAACGAACAAGGACGACTCCATTGCGCGCGCGCCCAAGCGCCGCGAGAGCGCCAAGATCTATCCCAACGATCCCTGCCCCTGCGGCAGCGGCCTGAAATACAAGCAGTGCCACGGAAAGAAATAATCCCAAAAGAGGTATATATGGTAGAACTTGATCAGTATAAATCAGCCCTTGCCGAGAAGGCCGAGCCGCTGCGCGAGGTCACGGAGTCGCTCGATCTCGACGGAAAGAAAAACCGTATCGTCGAGCTTGAGAAGACTATGGAGGAACCGACGTTCTGGGAGAATGCCGAGAAGTCCGGAAAGACGATGCAGGAGCTTAAAAATCTGAAGAGCACGGTCGAGACATGCGAGGGTCTTGCAAGGCGCTACTCGGATCTGGAGACCCTCATCGAGATGGCCTACGAGGAGCAGGATCAGAGCCTGGTGGACGAGATAGGAGAAGAGCTGGATACTTTTTCCCAGGATCTCGAAAATATCCGCATCAGCACGCTGCTTTCCGGAGAGTATGACAAATCCAACGCCATTCTCTCGCTTCACGCCGGGGCTGGCGGTACCGAGGCCTGCGACTGGGCGGGGATGCTCTACCGCATGTATACCCGCTGGGCCGAAAAGAAGGGCTTTACGCTGGAGCTTCTCGATTACCTTGACGGCGACGAAGCAGGCATCAAATCCGTTACTGTCCAGATAAACGGGATGAACGCCTACGGACTGCTCAAGTCTGAAAAGGGAGTGCACCGTCTCGTGCGCATCAGTCCTTTCAATGCGGCGGGCAAGCGTCAGACCTCTTTTGTTTCGTGCGACGTCATGCCCGATATCGAGGAAGATATCGATATAGAGATCAGAGACGAGGATATCCGCATCGATACCTACCGTTCGAGCGGCGCCGGCGGACAGCACATCAACAAGACGTCCTCTGCGATTCGCATCACGCATTTCCCGACGGGCATCGTGGTTCAGTGCCAGAACGAGCGCTCTCAGTTCCAGAACAAGGACAAGGCGATGCAGATGCTCAAGTCCAAGCTGTATCTGCTGAAACAGCAGGAACAGATGGAAAAAGCCTCCGGCATAAGAGGAGAGGTCACGGATATCGCCTGGGGCAACCAGATCCGCAGCTACGTGCTGCAGCCCTACACCATGGTAAAGGATACGCGCACCGACGTCGAAACGGCAAATGTAGACGCGGTGCTTGACGGAGATATAGACAGGTTTATAAACGGCTATCTTAAATGGATGAATCTCAAGGCCTGAGGCCTGAGCGAGCGGCGGCGCGCAGGACCGCCGGAAGAGGGGAAGTATGTACAACATTGCCATTATGGGTTTCGGTGTCATAGGCTCCGGAGTCTACGATATCGCCCGGAAAAACGGCACGCTTATCGAGGGCAGAGCGGGAGAAGAGATCCGCATCAAGCGGATACTCGACCTGCGGGATTTTGACGGCCACCCCGCATCGTCTCTCATCACCCACAGCTTTGACGATATCATCAACGATCCCGAGATATCTCTGGTAGTTGAAACGATGGGCGGAGTCGAGCCGGCGTTTTCCTTTGAAAAGAGGCTTCTTGCCTCGGGCCGGCACGTCGTCACCTCCAACAAGGAGCTTGTGGAGGAAAAGGGCTTCGAGCTCTTTGAGGCGGCGCGCGAGGGCGGAGCGCTGTTTCTGTATGAAGCCAGTGTGGGCGGAGGGATCCCGATCATTAGGAATCTCACCGACTGTATAGTGGCCGACCGGATCGATGAGATATCGGGCATCCTCAACGGCACGACAAATTATATTCTCTCGAGCATGACGGACGAGGGGATCTCGTACGAGGAAGCGCTGAAAAAGGCTCTGGAGCTGGGCTACGCCGAAAAGGATCCGAGCGCCGACGTCGAAGGACTTGACGCCGGACGCAAGATCGCTATCCTGGCGTCGATCGTCCTGGGCAAAACAGTGCACCTGTGCGATGTCGTCACCGAGGGGATCACCGGGATCAGCTCGACTGATTTTTCCTATGCGCGCGAACTGAATATGTCGATAAAACTCGTCGCAGAGGCGGTATTTGAGTGCGGAGGAGTCAGGGCGCTGGTCGCGCCGAGGCTCGTCCCTGTTACAAATTCTCTCCACGACGTCAGCGGTGTGCTCAACGCCGTAACAGTCCACGGCGATATGTCCGACACGCTTATGTTTTACGGGCGCGGCGCGGGCTCGCACGCTACAGCCAGTGCCGTATGGGCTGATATCATTTCCGCCGTGAGAGGCGCCGGAAGCAGCTCGTGGAGCGGCGAGAGAGCGCTTATACTTGATCCGCAGGAGGCACGTCACGCGTTTTTCGTGCGTATCAGCGGCAGCATAGAGTCCGCTCACGAGGTGATCGGGCTGTTCGGCGGCGGATCCCCCGTCAGTGCGAAAAAGAGGGGTGAATTCGGTTTTGTTACTCCCGTGATGAGCGAGGCGGAGTTTTCGTTAAAGTCCGCGCAGCTTGACGGCTTTATAAAAAGGATAAGGGTCAAATAAATGCTTATAGTGAAGAAATTCGGAGGCAGCTCCGTTGCAGACAAAGAGAGGATCATGAACGTGGCAGCGCGCTGTATAGAAGATTACCGCGCGGGACATCAGGTCGTAGTTGTCCTTTCCGCCATGGGAAAGACCACTGATGAGCTTATCGCAAAGGCCCACGATATCAATCCGAAAGCCTCCAAGAGAGAGCTGGATATGCTCATGGTCACGGGAGAGCAGGTCTCCGTCGCGCTCATGGCCATGGCCATGAACAGCCTCGGCGTACCGGCCGTGAGCCTCAACGCGTTTCAGGTACGTATGAAGACTTCATCCTCATACGGCAACGCAAAGCTCAGCCGCATCGATTCTGAGCGCATCACAAATGAGCTGGAGTCCGGAAAGATAGTTATCGTGACGGGCTTCCAGGGCGTGAACCGCAACGACGACTATACTACCCTCGGACGCGGCGGATCAGATACCACTGCCGCGGCGCTCGCGGCCGCGCTGCACGCGGACAAATGCGAGATATATACCGATGTAGACGGGGTCTACACTGCGGATCCCAGGATAGTTCCCAACGCACGCAAGCTCACCGAGATCACCTATGACGAGATGCTGGAGTTTGCGTCCCTCGGCGCCAAGGTCCTGCACAACCGCTCCGTGGAGCTGTCAAAGCGCTATAACGTGGAGCTGGTAGTACGTTCGAGCCTGAGCCGTGAAGAGGGAACAGTAGTAAAGGAGAGATCTGATATGATGGAAGGAATGATCATCAGCGGAGTAGCCGCCGATAAAAACGTTGCAATGGTTTCGGTCATGAGGGTCAAGGACGAGCCCGGTGTGGCTTTCCGGATCTTCAATACTCTTGCTCAGAAAAAGATAAGTGTGGATATCATACTTCAGTCCATCGGACGCGACGGCACAAAGGATATCCTCTTTACGGTGGCCAAGGCTGACCTTGAGGAGACCGTAGCCGCGCTGGAGTCGGCAAAGGGCGTGATAGGCGCCAAAAAGATCACCAGCGACGACCGGATCGCAAAGATCTCGATCATAGGCACCGGAATGGAGACTCATACCGGCACTGCGGCCAAGATGTTCGAGGCTCTCTACAACGCCGGGATCAACGTGAAGATGATCGATACCGCCGAGATCAGGATGACGGTCATCATCGATGAAGAGTACGCCGACAAGGCGCTTCGCGTCGTTCACGACGCCTTTAATCTCGGAAATGAATGAGGAGCTTGTAAACCCCTGCAGACTCTGCCCGAGAAAATGCGGTGCGAGAAGGCTTGAGGGAGAAACAGGTTTTTGCGGAGCACGGGATGCCGTTACGGCAGCCCGTGCCGCTTTGCATTTCTGGGAGGAACCCTGCATTTCAGGCACGCGCGGCAGCGGAGCTGTTTTTTTCTCCAACTGCAATCTCAGGTGCGTTTTCTGTCAGAACGACCGGATAAGCAGAGAGGGCTTCGGACTGGAAGTCAGCACGGAAAAACTCGCGCAGATCTTTCTCTCTCTTGCCTCGCAGGGCGCGCACAATATAAATCTTGTTACGGCTGTACACTATCTGCCGTGGGTGGCGGAGGCGCTGAAAAAAGCCAGAGAGAGCGGGCTTATCATCCCGGCGGTGTACAACAGCGGCGGGTATGAATCGGCGGAGATCCTAAAGGCTTTCAGAGGCACGTTCGATATCTATATGCCGGATCTCAAGTACGTATCGCGGGAGCTTGCCGCGTCGCTTTCCGCTGCCGGAGACTATCCGCGCGAAGCTGTTGCGGCCATAGATGAGATGCTTGATCAGACGGGACCGGCGGTGATTGACGGTGAGGGGATCATGAAAAGCGGCGTGCTTATCAGACACCTCGTCCTTCCGGGACACACGCGCGAGGCTATATCAGTCCTTCGGCTCATACGCGAGCGCTGGGGAAACGATGTCCATGTAAGCCTGCTGAACCAGTACACGCCCATGCCGGGCATAGAGCAGCGCTGTACCGACCCGAATCTGTCCCGGCGGCTGACTGCAAGAGAGTATGACAAGGTCGTGAACGAGGCGATCCGCCTCGGCCTTGAAAATGTATTTATCCAGGAGGGCTCAGCCAGCGGAGCTGACTTCATCCCGGAGTTTGACGGTGAAGGTATTTAAGGTTTTTGGTCACTCCCCGAATTTCCGGGTGTGATAGAGAGAGGCGTAGATCTCCTCGGTGAGATAGGAGAGATATTCTTCGTCATCGATCTCGAATTCGCGGTTTATACAGCGGCGTATGCACCGGCGGCGGATATCGCCGGGGGCAGCGCCGCTTTCTTCGCTTTCACAGAGCTTATCGAGATCCTCGGGCGAGTAGGTCCCGAGAAACCAGGTGATCACCTTGAGGGTATGGCTGCTCTCGCTGCTGCGGCTGGAGCGGATCCGTCCCGCCTTTACCAGCAGTCTGATCCCGAAGAAAAGAAACAGCGCCCCGAGCAGCAGCTCGACGATCATCAGTATATCTCCGAGCAGGTCTGACCCGCTGATAAAGAGAGTGCTGAATCTGACTACCCGCAGCAGCCTCAGCACGGATATAAAAAATACTACCGCTCCGCAGATTATAAAAAGCATTCCGGAGACATTCAGATCGCTGATCTTTTCATTTACAAGCGTGATGAGCGGAGGACGTTTTCTGGCTTTCTCGTCGTGGGTGAGCCGGTAGTCTTCGATAAGGCGCAGGGCCTTTTCACGGCAGGCTTCATCTACCGCCACGCTGCAGATCCCATCGTCCTGAGTACGGCAGATGATGGCATTTACGCAGTGGTAGTTGAGGTATTGACAGAGAGCTTCCGCCCTTTCCTGAGGCAGCCTTTCCACTATTGATTTTCCGATGTCGCATGTAAGAGACATGATTCCTCCGATGATCTGCGTATCATTATAATGACGTAAAAAATACAAGGCAACAGTCTAATTATTAAGCTTTTCTAAAATATCTAAAATCCGAAAAAATCTGTTGACACCCACGGCAGTGCGTCGTATTATATAGCAAGATGTTAGCACTCACATACGACGAGTGCTAACACGGAAAGGAAAGATCGTGGAACTGGACGGCAGAAAAAAAGCGATACTCAATGCTATAATCCGCAATTACCAGGAAACCGGTGAACCGGTCGGCTCGAGAACTATCTCAAAGCTCTCCGGACTTCAGGTCTCGCCCGCGACTATCCGCAACGAGATGTCGGATCTGAGAGAAATGGGACTTATAGCTCAGCCTCATACCTCTGCCGGCTGCATTCCAACGGACAAAGGCTACCGGCTCTATGTGGACGAGATGATGGAGGAAAAGCATCTCCCCTCGGAGCACAGGAGCGAGGATCTGCTTATAAAGCGCGTTGACCGTGTCGAGGAGCTACTGATGCATATGGCAAAGCTCCTTGCCCAGAACACCAAATACGCCAGCATGGTCACCGGGCCGACGTACTCCTCAAACAAGCTCAAATTCATACAGCTTTCGAGGGTCGACTCCGGCAAGCTTCTCGGCGTTATCGTGCTCAGCGGCAACATAGTCAAAAACAGCTTCTTTGATATAGACAGGGAGCTTGGAGACGAAGAGCTGCTCCGCCTCAACCTCCTCCTTAACAACAACCTCAACGGTCTGTCCATGGAGGAGATCAATCTTGGCATCATCACCAGGATAAAGGAAGAGGCGGGCGAGTTCAGCGGAGTCGTGAGCGATGTGCTCGACGCCATTGCCGGCGCCGTGGCCGAGGATTCCAATCCGAAGGTCTACACGAGCGGAGCTCCCAATATTTTCATGTATCCGGAGCTTTCCGATGGCAGCACGGCGAGCGAGATCATCAGTACTCTCGAGGAAAAGGAAAGCCTGCGTCCGGTTTTTGAGGACCGCGGAGAGCACCACGACATACAGATACTGATCGGCGACGAGATCCCCGTAGAGTCGATGAAGGACTGCAGCGTAGTTACTGCCAGCTATGAGCTGGAAGGAGGCGTTCAGGGAAAGATCGGTATCATCGGCCCCAAGCGCATGAACTACGAAAAGGTCGTCGCCACATTAAAAGACACGATGTTTCAGCTTAATGAAGCAGTGAAAAAGGATGATTGATAGATGAGTAAAAAGGAAAAGAAAGAAAAAGAAGTCAAGACGGACGCTCCGGAGAAGGTTTCTCCCGCCGGCGAGGATACGGAGTCGAAGGAGAGCGAAAAACCCGAAAAAGAGACCGGTAAGGTAAAGAGCGAACAGGGGGCTGCCGCCGGCGCAAAGCTCGAAGCTGCCCAGGCACAGATCGACGATCTGAACGACCGCCTGCGCAGGAGCCTCGCGGAGTTTGACAACTACCGCAAGCGCACCGACGCGGAAAAGGCTGCGAGATTCGAGATGGGCGAGCGCAGCGTTATCGAGCAGATGCTTCCGGTGGTGGATAATTTTGAACGCGGCCTTGCAACTCTTACAGACGATCAGAAGTCAGATCCCTTTGCGGACGGCATGGAAAAGACCTACAGGCATCTGATGACCGCGCTGGAGGGACTCGGAGTCAAGCCGATAGAGGCAGTCGGGAAGCCCTTTGATCCCAACTACCACAACGCCGTGATGCACGTCGAGGATGAAGAGCAGCCGGCCAATACCGTGGTCGAGGAGTTTCAGAAGGGTTATACCATGAACGGCACGGTAGTGCGGTACAGCATGGTCAAGGTAGCAAATTAAAGCTTAGGCTTTTTGATAAAGTACATTAAGAATCAGGAGGATATAGAAATGAGCAAGATTATAGGTATCGATCTGGGAACGACCAATTCATGTGTAGCAGTTATGGAGGGCGGAAAGCCCGTAGTTATCGCCAATACCGAGGGCGTGCGCACGACTCCTTCAGTCGTGGCTTTCACAAAGACCGGCGAGAGGCTGGTAGGCGAGCCTGCAAAGCGTCAGGCAGTCACAAATGCCGACCATACCATTTCATCGATCAAGCGTGAGATGGGTACGAATTACAAGGTCTCCATCGACGGCAAGCAGTACACTCCTCAGGAGATCTCCGCGATGATCCTCCAGAAGCTCAAAGCCGACGCAGAGAGCTATCTGGGTGAAAAGGTCCACGAGGCTGTCATCACGGTCCCCGCTTACTTCAACGACGCACAGCGTCAGGCTACAAAGGACGCCGGCAAGATCGCCGGTCTTGAAGTAAAGCGTATCATCAATGAGCCTACATCGGCTGCCCTGGCATACGGCCTCGACAATGAGGGCGAGCAGAAGATCATGGTTTACGACCTCGGCGGCGGTACCTTTGATGTATCCATCATCGAGATCGGTGACGGAGTCATCGAGGTCCTTGCCACAAACGGCGATACGAGGCTCGGCGGCGACGACTTTGATAACGTGATCGTCGACTACATGCTTTCCGAGTTCAAACGCACCGAGGGCGTGGATCTGTCAAACGACAAGATGGCCATGCAGAGACTTAAGGAAGCTGCCGAGAAAGCCAAAAAGGAGCTTTCCACAGCTACCACGACAAACATCAACCTGCCTTTCATCACGGCCACGAGCGAAGGCCCCAAGCACTTTGACATGAACCTTACCAGGGCTAAATTCGACGAGCTGACTCACGATCTTGTAGAGCGCACCGTCACCCCTGTCAACAACGCTCTGCGCGATGCCGGACTGTCCACCTCTGATATCAACAAGGTCCTGCTGGTAGGCGGATCCACACGTATCCCCGCTGTCCAGGACAAGGTAAAACAGCTCACCGGCAAGGAGCCCAACAAGTCCCTTAACCCCGATGAGTGCGTGGCTCTCGGCGCGGCTATCCAGGGCGGCAAGCTTGCCGGCGACGCGGGCGCAGGCGAGATCCTGCTGCTGGATGTCACTCCTCTGTCTCTTTCCATCGAGACCATGGGCGGCGTAGCCACCAGGCTTATCGAAAGGAATACGACCATTCCTACAAAGAAGAGCCAGGTATTCTCGACCGCAGCCGATAATCAGACCGCAGTTGACATCAACGTCCTTCAGGGCGAGCGTCAGTTTGCCCGCGACAACAAGTCCCTCGGACAGTTCCGTCTGGACGGCATTCCGCCCGCACGCCGCGGTGTTCCTCAGATCGAGGTCACCTTTGATATCGACGCCAACGGTATCGTGAATGTTTCCGCAAAGGATCTGGGCACCGGCAAGGAGCAGCATATCACCATTACCGCCGGCTCCAACATGAGCGAGGCCGATATAGAGAAGGCCGTAAAGGAAGCCGCCGAGTACGAGGCAGCCGACAAGAAGCGTAAGGAAGGCGTGGATGCGCTCAACGACGCTGATGCGCTGGTATTCCAGACAGAAAAGGCCATGCAGGAGGTCGGAGACAAGCTCGATGCAAATCTCAAGAGCCAGGTAGAAAAGGATGTCGAGGCTCTGAAGACCAAAGTCGATGCCGCAAGAGGCAAAGAGGAGCTCAGCGAGTCCGAGATCAACGACCTCAAGCAGGGCAAAGAGACTCTTCAGAACAGCGCTCAGCAGCTCTTCTCAAAGATGTATGAGAATATGCAGCAGGCGCAGGGAACCGCGGGTCCCGAGCAGGGAGCTCAGGGTCAGCAGAGCACCGGTAAAGCCGATGACGATGTAGTCGATGCTGAGTTCAAAGAGGTCTGACAATAAACATAGCTGAATAAGCGCTTGAGGGCGGCCGCATGCGGTCGCCCAAAAGTGCGTTTTAAGAGAGCTGCCCTGGCAGCAAAAAATCACAGGAAGTTTTTGAAATGGCAGATAAAAGAGATTATTACGAGGTGCTTGGAGTAGGCAGGGACGCAGATGAGGCGGCCCTTAAAAAAGCCTACCGCACTCTTGCAAAAAAATATCATCCCGATACGCATCCCAACGACAAGGAAGCCGAGGAAAAATTCAAGGAAGCTTCGGAAGCTTACGCCGTGCTCAGCGACCCCGAAAAGAGAAAGGCGTATGACCAGTTCGGACATGCTGCCTTTGAACAGGGCGGCGCCGGCGGCGGAGCCGGAGGCTTCTCGGGCTTTTCCGGTTTTGATTTCGGCGGCGGTTTCACCGGTGATATCTTCGGAGATATCTTCGGCGATCTCTTCGGCGGCGGAAGATCCAGAGGGGGGACGGCCAATCAGGCGCGCCAGGGCGCGAGCCTGCGCACGGGCCTGAGGATCACCTTTGAAGAGGCGGTATTCGGCACCGAAAAAGAGATAAGCATCAATTCAAAGGACGTGTGCGCCAAATGCCACGGCACCGGAGCAAAAGAGGGCACGAGTCCCGTCAAGTGCGGACAGTGCGGCGGAAGCGGACAGGTCGTGCGCGATACGCAGTCCATATTCGGCATGATGCGCCAGGCTTCGGTCTGCCCCAGCTGCAACGGCAAGGGAACTGTAATCAAAGACCGCTGCAGCGCCTGCAGAGGAACCGGTTTTACCTCCTCGCGCAAGCTTGTAAAGGTCAAGATCCCTGCCGGGATCAATGACGGCCAGAGCGTGCGGGTAGCCGGATACGGCGAGCCCGGTGAAAACGGAGGGCCCAAGGGCGATCTGCTCGTGGAGGTCCGCGTAGCGCCGAGCCAGTATTTTTCCAGAGAGGATACGGACCTGTATTCCGTGTGCGAGATTTCGATAGCACAGGCAGCGCTTGGAGATACCATCCATATCAGGACGGTGGACGGAGAGGTGGAGTACGAGCTGAAGGCCGGCACACAGCCGGGTACGCGCATCAGGCTCAGAGGCAAGGGCGTGCCCTCGCTTCGTGACCGCGGATACCGCGGAGACCAGTATGTCACCTTTAATGTCCGTATCCCGGAACGCATGAACGACAAGCAGAAAAAAGCTATGATGGCTTTTGACGATGCCGTCGGAGGCACCGTGGGCAAGCTGAAAAAATAACATGATCGGAGCGATTTGATGATCTGGAAAAAGTACACCATAGATACTACTGCCGAGGCTGTGGACTTTATCAGCGAGGCGCTTTCCGAGTGCGGAGTCGAGGGGATAGAGATCGAGGACAGCACGCCGCTCAGCGAGCAGGATACGAAGGAGATGTTCGTCGACATCCTTCCCGACATGCCTGAGGACGACGGGAGCGCCCACGTTACGTTTTATCTTGATTCACGGACAGATCCCGCCGA
>CAMOQY010000023.1 GCA_946623295.1 uncultured Lachnospiraceae bacterium
GTGGGAGGACAGCATCGTGGAGAGCGGCAACGATATCATGTATGCCATCCACATCCCTCAGGAGAGCGTCACGATCCCTGAGACCATCGACGCCATCCGCGCGTCAATGCGTATGCAGGAGACCCGCGAGGAGGGCACCGCTGCAACCAACAAATATCTCAGGATCGGTACCTTCAAGAATAAAAAGTGAGGATCAGTCATGCGCTTTGGCATAAGAACACTTGATGATCTTGCCCTGCGCGGACGGACGGTCATCTGCAGAGTGGATATGAACCAGCCCGTAGACCGGGAAAAGGGAACTCTGAAGAGCACCAACCGTATCCGCGCCTGTGCGCCTACGCTGCGCGAGCTCTCTGAAAAGGGAGCCCGCGTGGTGATCCTGGCTCACCAGGGCAGCGATATCGAATACAAAAACTATTACACTACAAAACCGCACGCCGATGTTCTCAGGAGCCTCGGCCTGGATGTGAAGTGGATCGACGACGTCTGCGGACCCGCCGCGAGAGAAGCGATAAAAGCGCTTAAGGACGGGGAGCTTCTGCTCCTTGACAACGTCCGTTTCGTGGCAGAGGAGCAGACGCTTTTTGAAACCAAGCTGAAGCTGACTCACGAACAGCAGGCCCATACTCAGGTCGTGGAAAAGCTTGCGCCTCTCGCCGACGCCTACGTGTGCGACGCTTTTGCGGCCGCGCATCGCGATCAGCCGAGTCTGTGCGGCTTTGAGCAGGTTCTGCCCTCCGCCATGGGCAGGCTCTTTGAAAAAGAATTCTGCACTGTCTCGGAGCTTATGGAGTCGCCCGCCCGCCCCTGCGTATTCGTACTGGGTGGAGCAAAGATATCGGACGCATTTCTGATGCTTCAGACAGTCCTGGGCAAAGGCGTGGCCGACTGCGTTCTCACGGGAGGACTGGTCGGAAACATCTTCCTTGCCGCGCTTGGAAAAGACATAGGACAGGGCAGCGTGGACTTTATCTACAAGAGCAATTACGGTGAGTATATAGACCGCGCCCGCGAGCTGTATGAGCAGTACGGCGAAAAGATCATGCTTCCTTCGGATCTGGCCTGGGTCGAAAACGGAGAGCGCTGCGAAGCGGTGCTCGGCGAGATCCCTGCCGGGATCGCCTCGGTGGACGTAGGAAGCGCGACCGCGGCGGCTTACCGCGACGTGATCATGAGCGCGAAAACAGTATTCGTAAACGGACCCATGGGCGTCTTTGAGCAGGGCCCCAGCGAGCTCGGCACGAAGATGGTATGGCAGGCGCTCGCGGACACCGGGGCTCATACAGTCCTCGGCGGAGGCGACAGCATCACGGCTGCGGAGAAATATCAGGTCACCGATAAAATGGGATATATCTGCACCGGAGGCGGAGCACTGATACGCTTCCTCACCGGTGAAGAGCTCCCTGTCGTAAAGGCGCTGCGCCACGGATCAGCCATCCCGGAGTAGAGGCGCCGAAAACGCATCCCGCGCCGGGTTGGAAAAACCGTGTGGTTTTACTATGATTGTGGAGCGATATTTAAAACGGAATGAACAGGAGTTAAGATATGGATATGTTTGACAGATCAAAAGTATTTCTGGGCATAGCGCCCATAGGCTGGTGCAACGATGACATGCCCGAGCTCGGCGCCGAAAACACCTTCCGCCAGACCGTCAGCGAGATGGCGCTGGCAGGCTTTACCGGCTGCGAGATCGGCAACAAATATCCCAAGGACCCCGCCGAGTTAAAGCATCAGCTGGATCTGCGCGGAATGCGCATCGCAAGCCGCTGGTTTTCATCATTCCTGCTTACAAAGCCGTATGATGAGGTCGAAGCCGAATTCAAAAAGGAGCTCGATTTCCTCGCCGCTGTAGGCGCGAACAGGATAAACGTGAGCGAACAGAGCGGCTCGATCCAGGGCAGGACCGACGTTCCGATCCTGACCGGAAACCACAAGCCCGTCATGAACGATGAGCAGTGGAAGGTCTTTTGCGACGGCCTCAGCCGCCTCGGACGCGCAGCCGCAGACCGCGGCTTCAAGCTCTGCTTCCATCATCATATGGGCACGGTCGTGCAGTCCGCTGAGGAAACCGACCGCATGATGGAAAACACCGATCCCGAGACTGTATTCCTGTGCTACGATACAGGTCATTTTACCTTTGCGGACGAGGACCCGCTGGCCATGCTTAAAAAGTACGGAAGCCGCATCGGCCACGTACATCTCAAGGATATGCGCCTTGCCGTAAAAGAGCAGGCCAGGACAGAAGGCTGGAGCTTCCTTACGGCTGTGCGCCGCGGAGCATTCACGGTGCCGGGCGACGGCGACGTGAACTTCGACCCGGTATTTGCCGAGCTGTCCAAGTCCGGATATACCGGCTGGCTGCTTGTCGAGGCGGAGCAGGATCCCGCTCTGGCGGATCCGCTGGAGTACGCGATCAAGGCCAGAACTTATATCCGCGAGCATACGGGGCTCTGATCGGAGGCCGGCTATGACTTATATGGATAAAGGAAAAGAGATCGTCCGCGGATACAATACCTATATTGATTCCTCGACGGATGATATGGGCACACAGATGGACGTCGGCCTGCTCGTGATGGAGGACGGCGACACATTTGTCATCGATGAGCCTGAAAAGGAAACGGCAGTGCTCCTCTTTGAGGGAAAGGTCACCTTTACCTGGGGAGAGGAGAAGTGCGAGGCCGAGCGCCCCGACTGCTTCCGCTATGAGGCCTACTGCCTGCTGGCGCCGCGCCGCACTCACATTACCCTTGCCGCGCACGGGCACAGCGAGCTCTATATCCAGAAGACGCTTAACGAGCGCGACTATCGGGCAGTGATGTACACTCCGGAGACGGTCCAGACCCAGCACGCCGGGGCAAACGGCGAGCTCATGGGGGCCATGCGCCGCGAGATCAAGACCTTTTTCGACTATGACAATATGCCTGAGTCGAATATGGTGCTCGGTGAGGTCCTCAGCTATCCCGGCAAGTGGTCCAGCTATCCGCCTCATCACCATCCGCAGCCGGAGGTCTATTTCTACCGCTATGACCATCCGCAGGGCTTCGGCGCCGGATTTGCAAACGGCGATATCTACAAGACCACGCACAACGGCATGAGCGTCATTACCAGCGGCTTCCATTCGCAGGTGACAGCGCCCGGATATGCGCTGTGTTACTCGTGGGGCATCAGGCATCTGCCCGGCGACCCGTGGAAAAAGACGCGCATCGACGATGAGGAGCACGAGTGGCTCTGGAAGAGTGATGCGAACGAGCATATATTCAAGGAATAAGGAGGGATCCATGAAGACCGTTAGACTTACAATGGCGCAGGCTCTGGTAAGATTTCTGGAGCAGCAGTACATCTCATACGACGGAAAGGAGCATCCCTTTGTAGAGGGAGTCATCATGCTCCCCGGACACGGAAATGTAGTGGGACTCGGTCAGGCGCTTGCCCAGGAAGCGCACCGCATGAAGGTGTATCAGGGCAAAAACGAGCAGGGTATGGCCCATACGGCGGTAGCTTTTGCCAGACAGTGCAAGCGCAAAAAGATCATGGCCGTGACCAGCTCGGTCGGACCCGGCGCGGCAAATATGGTGACCGCGGCTGCTACGGCTACGGCAAACAATATCCCCGTGCTCATCCTGCCGGGCGATGTCTACGCCTGCCGCCAGCCCGATCCGGTGCTCCAGCAGGTGGAGCAGCCTCATGAACTCACGCTTTCCACAAATGACGCTTTCAGACCCGTGTGCCGCTACTGGGACCGCATAGTGCGCCCCGAGCAGCTGATGAGCGCGATGATCAGCGCCATGAGAGTACTGACAAGTCCCGCGGATACCGGTGCGGTCTGCATCGCCATGCCTCAGGACGTTGAGGGCGAGGCCTATGATTATCCCGAGAGCTTCTTCAGAAAGCGCGTTCACAGACTTGCGAGGAGACTGCCCGAGGAGGAGGCTCTTGCCGAGGCGGCTGAGGTGATCCGCAGTGCCAGAAAGCCTCTCATGATCTGCGGCGGCGGAGTCCGTTACAGCGAGGCTCACGAGGAATTCCGCAACTTCGCTGAGGCCACCGGCATTCCCTTTGGCGAGACTCAGGCAGGCAAGAGCGCCATCGTCTGGACCCATCCGCTGAACCTGGGCGGTATCGGCGTGACCGGCTGCTCGGCGGCAAACGAGATAGCTAAGGATGCAGACGTGATCATAGGCGTAGGTACGAGATATACGGACTTTACCACTTCTTCCAAGTGGCTTTTCCGCGACGACGCGAAATTTGTAAATATCAACGTCTCCGAGTTCCAGGCTCTGAAGATGGACGCCGCAGTTTCGCTCGTGGCGGATGCAAAGAGGGCGCTCCCCGCTCTGCTCGAAAAGCTTGGCGGCTATAAGGCACCCTATAGCGGTGAGATCGAAGCTGCCCGCGCAAAATGGGCAGACGAGCTGAAACGTCTCGACGGCATCACCTTCGGTCCGGACTACGTGCCCGAGGTCAACGATGCCAATGCCGATTCCGCCTTCCGCTTTGCGGAGGATATGGACGCCTCTCTTACACAGACCGCCGTTCTCGGAGTGATAAACGAGTGCATCGATCCCGAGGATGTTGTCATAGGCGCGGCCGGCTCGCTCCCGGGCGATATGCAGCGCATGTGGCGCCCTAAGGCGGTGGACACCTACCACATGGAATACGGATATTCCTGCATGGGCTATGAGGTATCCGGCGCTCTCGGCGTAAAATACGCCATCGGAGACCGCGACGTCTACGCCATGACGGGCGATGGGAGCTTTGTCATGCTCCACTCCGAGCTGCTTACAGCACTTCAGGAGCATGTAAAGATCAACGTCTGCCTGTTCAATAACGCAAGCTTCGGCTGCATCAATAATCTCCAGGTAGGCCACGGCAATGATACGCTCTGCACCGAGCTCCGCTTCCGCGGCGGGGACGGAGCGCACTCAGGCAGCTTTATGCCGGTGGATTTTGCAAAGATCGCCGAAGGCTACGGATGCAAGGGCTATACTATCCATACCCTGGAGGAGCTTCGCGAGGCGATAGCCGACGCAAAGAAGGTCGAGGGCGTGCCGGTGCTCTTTGATATCCGCGTGCTTCCCAAGTCCATGACCGAGGGCTACGGCTCCTGGTGGCGTGTAGGCGATACGGAGGTCAGCGAGAATCCGAAGAATACCGCCGCTTATGAAGATCACCTTGCGCATGTCAGGGATGCACGCAAGTATTGATGAAAACGCCGCGCGGCGCAGGGCCGCCGCGCAGCCTGTAAAAATATCAGCCCTTTCCCGGGGCAATGACGGAGGAAAAAATGGACAAGATACTTAAGATCGGAATAGTAGGCTGCGGCGCGATCGGCAAGGATCACTGCCGCCGCATCATGGAGACTGTTCCCGGCGCGACTGTGGTCGCGGTCAGCGATTATGTGGCAGCTGCGGCCGATGAGACCGCGGCGAAGTACGGCATCCGCTCGTTCGGAAGCGACTGCAAGGGAATGATCGCGGATCCCGAGGTAGAAGCGGTCGTTATAACCTCGATCGATCCTACTCATCACGACTACGTCATGGAGACGCTGAAGTACGAGAAATGGTGCTTCTGCGAGAAGCCTCTCAGCCAGAACGCAAAGGACTGCGAGGAGATCATGGCCAGAGAGCTTGAGATAGGCAAAAAGCTCGTCCAGGTCGGCTTTATGAGACGCTATGACCGCGGCTACGCCGAGATGAAGCGCATCATCGATTCCGGCGAGATCGGCGCTCCGCTGCTGATCAAGGCCTGCCACAGAAACGTATCTCAGGGCCCCGGCTTCAAGACCGAGAACGGCATCACAAACGTCGCGATCCACGAGCTGGACATCTGCCGCTGGCTGCTCGGAGACGAGTACGAGGACGCGCAGTGCGTACGCGTGCGCCAGAGCTCGAATTCCAACAAGGGCTACGATAATCCCCAGGTAGTGCTGCTGCGCACAAAGAAGGGCTGCTTTATCGACGTCGAGGTTCAGGTGGCCGATGGCTACGGATACGATATCCAGTGCGAAGTGGTCTGCGAGAACGGTACCGTAAAGCTCCCGGATCCTTACGCCGTGGTGCGCCGCTCGCGTCCCGATCCCGCAAAGGAACCCGGCGAGACTATGCCCATCATGACCGACTGGAAAGAGCGTTTTATCGAGGCCTATGATATCGAGCTGATAAACTGGGTCGCCAGCGTAAACGCCGGCGCTATCACCGGTCCGTCGGCCTGGGACGGCTATGTCGCCTGCGTGGCGGGCGACGCCTGCAATGCTTCGAGAGGCACCTCACAGTTCATGAAGGTCGAGACCATCGAGAAGCCTGAACTGTACAAGTAAGAACCGGAAGTGTTTTCCGCTTTGAGAAATCCTGCCGCACAGGGTGAGCATATCACCCGGAGTGCGGCAGTTTTTATGCTCCGGTATTTAAGATATTCAGTCAGCGCAAAAAATTGCGTAAAAGTTGCGTAATAATTTGCGGAAAAAGTGACAGACCCGAGATAAGAGCGATCTGCATCAAATGCCCCAAGAATCGCGAAAAAACGTGATTTTTAGAGATATATCTACAAAAACGCAAATTATTTTTGGCGAAAACGTTGACAAAGTAAATAAATTTGATAAAATCTAACCAGAGCAATATCTAACGAAAACGTATTCATACGCCGGACCGTCGGCAGATCTTCGCAGCAGATATATCGAGAGAAAGACGGCGGACAGGTTTTATAAGGAAAGGAGAGCCGAAAGTGAAATCCCGGAAGATCCACAGGCCTTTTTCCGCAAAGCGTCTGAAGAATCAAGTACTGGGCGTTATACGCAATCCGTTCAATATCATCGTCGGGATCAGTCTGATCATTCTGTTCTGCCTGATCGTGATCCCGCTTTTGCAGATGATCGCCTCGACCTTTACAGTCGCAAAGGGTGAGCTGCGCCGCATCAGGGGCGCAGAGGTCGGCGACTTTACGCTTTATTACTGGAAATATCTGCTTACAGGACAGATGGCCAGCGCCACGCTCTGGGGTCCTCTCAAGAACTCCATCATATGCGGCGTATTCACCGTACTGGTAAGCGTTCCCGTGGGCAGTATCCTCGGCTGGCTCGTAGCCCGCACCGATATCCCCGGCCGCAAGCTCATCGGTATGCTGGTAGTCATCCCCTATATGATTCCTTCGTGGTGCAAATCGCTGTCCTGGCTGGCGGTTTTCCGCAACAGCACTTCCGGCTCGCTTGGATTCCTCGAGGGTATGGGTATTCCGATACCTGACTGGCTGGCATACGGTCCCGTGGCCATAGTCCTTTGTATGTCGCTTCACTATTATGCGTTTTCATATATCCACGTACAGTCGGCTCTGCGCTCGATCAATTCGGAGCTGGAGGAGATGGGAGAGATATGCGGAGCAAAGCAGCCCCAGATCCTCAGATCCATCACCATCCCGCTTGTGCTTCCGAGCGTGCTTTCCGCAGTGGTCATGACGCTCAGCAAATCTATCGGTACTTACGGCGTCGCAGCAAACCTCGGCAACCGTATCGGATATTTCACTCTCGCCACCAAGATGAAAAACTTCATCAACGGCTCTCCCCAGAACGTCGGCTACGCGATGAGTATCATCCTTATCGCCCTGGCTGCTCTGATCATTTTTGCAAATCAGAAGATGATCGGAGTACGCAAGAGCTACGCCACTATCGGCGGCAAGGGCGGCAGGAGCACACTGATGCGTCTGGGCAAGGCTAAATACCCGCTGATGGCTTTTATTGTCGTATTCCTGTTCTTTGCCATGGTCATGCCCATGTTTGTACTCATCATGGAGACCTTCCAGAAGAGCACCGGCGGCGGCTACGGCATCGAGAACCTTACCCTTTACAACTGGATCGGCTCAGATCCCGATCTCGCGCCGTATTATACGAGCTACAAAGGAATCTTTTATAACGAAGACTTCGGCAAGTCCGTGGGCAATACGATCCTTTTGACCGTCGTGGGCTCCACGATCACCGCTCTGTGCGGACAGTTCCTGGGATATATCTCCACGCGCGGCCGCGGCAAGTGGTATGGCTCGCTTACCGAGCAGCTTGTTTTCATACCCTATCTTATGAGCGGCGTCGCGTTCTCGGCCATGTATGTGTCGATGTTCAGCAAACCGCATCTGGGAGGGCTTATACCGACGCTCTACGGGACGTTCACTCTGATCGTACTGACCAGCGTAGTCAAGCATTTCCCGTTTGCCAGCCGGTCGGGCACGGCAAATATGATGCAGATCGCCGTGGAGCTGGAGGAGGCCGCGGAGATCAACGGCGCTGGCTTCGGCAAAAAGATGAGCCGCATAGTCCTGCCGCTGGCCAAGAACGGCTTTATCTCAGGCTTTATGCTGACCTTTATCAGTATAGCAAAGGAGCTGGACCTGATAATCATCATGATGGATAACCGCACCACCACGATGTCCTACCTGGCCTTCACCTATTCTCAGGAGGGACTTAACCAGATGGCCGACGCCATATCGGTGTGCGTGCTGCTGTTTATCCTGGTGTGTTATATCATAGCTAACCGTTTCGGCGCCGATATAGGCAAGTCCTGGTAACAGACGGAGGAGAAAGATGAGCAGAATAGAACTTAAACACATCGATAAATTCTACGGAGACAATCATGTCCTGCGCGATATCAACCTCGTGATAGAGGACGGTGATTTCATGACGCTGCTGGGCCCCTCCGGCTGCGGCAAGACTACGACGCTCAGAGTAGTTTCCGGACTTGAAAAGCCGCAGAACGGCATAATGACCATCGACGGCGAAGAAATGATCAATGCCGATACGGCTTACTATGCGGAGCCCAGCAAGCGCGGACTGAACCTGGTCTTTCAGTCATACGCCCTCTGGCCCCATATGACCGTAAGAAACAACATTGCCTTCGGACTCAAGATCAAGAAGCTCCCGAAGGAGGAGATAGAAAAGCGGATCCGCGAGGCTCTCCGGATGATGCGTATCGAGGAGTATATCGACCGTTATCCCAATGAGCTTTCCGGCGGACAGCAGCAGCGTGTCGCGATCGCGCGGGCGGTTGCTTCAAACCCCAAGCTCCTTCTGCTGGATGAGCCGCTTTCAAACCTCGATGCCCGTCTGCGTGTAGACATGCGCTCGGAGCTCCAGCGTATACACAAGGAGCTGGGCACGACGATCATCTACGTCACCCACGACCAGGTCGAGGCCCTGACCATGTCGACAAAGATAGCGCTCTTCAAGGCCGGAGAGATCAGCCAGATCGCGCCGCCCATGGAGCTTTACATGAATCCCATAGATCTTGAGGCTGCGGACTTCATCGGCAATCCCCGCATCAACTTCCTGGAGGGCAGGGCACGCTTTGACGGCAGCAGGCTGCATGTCAGATGCGAGCTTAATGAGTGGGATTTTGACAAGGCCGATATGACCGACGAGGAAGTCCCCGAGGGCGAGTTTGACTGCGTCGTGGCGATCCGTCCCGAGCAGGTCCACATCTACGAGGAGCCAGGCGAGGGACGCATACCGGTCACGGTGTACGCAAATCAGCCTGCCGGATCCGAGACGCTGGTATCTCTTAAGGCCGGCAGCAGTGATTTCCTGTCCAAGCAGATCGGACTTGCAAGCTATAAGCTCGATCAGACCGTGTATGTGCATGTGCCTCCCGAAAAGATCAATATCTACAACGGGAAGACCACACGTCTCATAAAGAGGACCTATTGATCTTTACGCGGTGCTTCCGCGCAAAAATAAAACAAAGTTTGCTGAAAATGTTTCACGAAAGGAGCAAGACAATGAAGTTGAGAAAGTTTTTCGCAGTGCTTCTTGCTATGTGCATGGTGTGCGGCCTTGCGGCCTGCGGCGGCGATTCACAGAGCAGTGAAGCTCCTGCAGGATCCGAAGCTGCGTCCTCGGATGCTGCGCAGACCGGAGAGGCCGGTTCGTCCGAGGCGTCAGGAGTAGAGGATTCCGAGTTCTTCGGACCTATCTATGACGACTGGAGCAAGATGAGCGACGAGGAGCTGCTTGCCGCGGCTCTCGAAGAAGCAAAGGATGGAAAGCCCATTACCGTATATGCTACTTCCTCCAAGATGCTGAAAAACAAAGAGACCTTTGAGGAAGCTTATCCCGGACTTACCGTGGATATCATGGATCTGGACAGTGACGAAGTCCTTCAGAAGTGCGTGCTTGAGGCAAATGCCGGCAACGTTCAGGGCGACGTCCTTCAGGTCAAGGATGTGAACGGCCAGGTATTCTTTGAGTACTATGAGGACGGCTTTATCGCGCCTTATTATCCCGAGGACATCTGCGCTCATATCGATGAGGGCCTGCTTCGCTACGGTTATCCGCTTTATGCTTCTCAGTCATTCTGGTATTACAATGACGCCGCTTTCCCGGACGGACAGCCCATCAACAGCTGGTGGCAGATCATCGAGAAGGACGAGAACGGCAACCAGAAGTTCCGTCTCTTTACAAAGGATATCGGCTCTGAGACTGCCTATCTGTCGCTCTTTGCCAGCTTTATCGTCAATGCCGACCAGCTGGAGGCAAATTACAAGGAAGTTTACGGCAAGGATCTGGAGTACACCTACGATGCCAGCGGCTTTGATTTTGAAGTTCCCGAGAAGAACGCCGGCGTAGAGTATCTGTGGAGATTCTCCCAGATGAAGATCACCTTTATCAGCGACGGCGATGAGCTCGTAGCTGCCGTTCACAACTCCACCGCCGAGGATCCCGCTCTGGCTCTGGCCTCTCCCGGCAAGATCGGCAACCGTGAGGAGTCGAACTACAATATCGCCTGGCTCGTCCTTAATCCCTACAACGCACTTCAGAACATCGAGTACATGTACGTAGTCAACAACTGCAAGCATCCCGCAGGCGCCCGTCTCTTTATCCGCTTTACCACGGGCGGAGTTGACGGCGAGAGCGGCGGCTTCAAGCCTTTCCAGAAGGAAGGCAACTGGCCTGTACGTGACGACATCAAGGACAAGAAGAACCCCATGACCCTTAAGGAGCTCAACGCTGTAGAGCCCGATCTTGAGTCTATCTACAACGTATTCCTTGACACTCAGGATATGTGGATCTACTGGCTTGACAAGAATCCCAATACCAAGTAAAGGTATTTGGCATCGTGGCGCTGCGGGCCATTTGGTCCGCGGCGCATTTTTAAAAAATGATTTCCGAAAAAGACAGACTTAAAAAAGAAAAACAGAAGAAAAGAGAAGAGCGCAGCAAAAAATTCTGGAGCTCCTTCCTTTTCACCGAAAACGGTAAGCCCAAGAGCAGCTTTTTCCTGTACACCTTCTGCCTGAGCGCGGTTTTCGTCGTGCTATATATCGCCGCCTTCCACTTTATCGTGGACTGGCTGGCTCCTGTCACCGAGAGCTGGCCTGTATTCTTAGGCAATCTTTTCGGCTCCCTGAGCTGCAGCGCGGTCGGGATAGTCGCAGGCTGGCTTCTGCACAGATGGTTCAGGGACAAGAGGCTCATATTCGGAACGTATATCTGGCTGGCGGTCTACGTGATCGCCTCGGTCATAACGATGGCCATCATGCTCTCGGGGACGGATTCCATGAGCGTATTTCTCGTGTTTGCGCTCTGGTTCGCTTTTATCCCCGTGACGCTCGGGCTGATCTTTTTCTTCCTGCTCTTCAGGCGCGACTGCAAGCCTGTAAATAAAGAGGAAGAACCTGAATGGAAAAAATACGTCAACAGACGATAAGCATAAATCCCCGGAGGGATCACATATGATCAAAGCCGTATTGTTTGATATGGGCGGTACGCTGGAGGACATCTTTGTAGATGAGAGCTCCAGGACCGCCGCCATAGAAAAGCTTGACGCCATGCTAAGGGAAGCGGGGCTGATTACCGGACTTACGACGGAGCAGCTGCGGATCGAGGTGGATGAGGGCTGGAAGCGCTACGGAGCTTTCAGAGACAGCACCGATATAGAGCGCAAACCTTCGTGCATCTGGCGCGACTATATACTGAAACCGTTTGGATTTCCTGAAGAAGTCCTGGAGCCGCTTTGCGAGCCCATAGCCCACATGTGGGAGGTCACCTTCTATCACAGGGCCCTTCGGCCGCGTGTGGCGGAAATGCTCTCCGGTCTGCGCGACCTCGGCCTTAAGCTGGGCGTCGTCAGCAATACGGCCGCCCTCTATCAGGTTTTTGACAGCCTGAAAGAGTACGGGATCAGGGATTATTTTTCCGATGTAACTCTTTCGTCGATCACAGAGATGCGCAAGCCGAAGCCGGATATCTTTTATGTGGCCACTCACCAGCTTCAGGTGGAGCCCGGTGAGTGTGTGTATGTCGGCGATACGATCTCGCGCGATATCATAGGCTCAAAACGTGCGGGCTTTGCCTGCGCCATCCAGATCGGGTCACAGCTGACCGTTGAAAAGGACGCGGGACATGTGAGAGAGTTCGAGCCTGATTATTTCATTACGGA
>CAMOQY010000024.1 GCA_946623295.1 uncultured Lachnospiraceae bacterium
GTGCCGCACCTTTTTGAATGGGTCGTGAAGGTTTATTTGCCTCCGAACAGACCTGAAATGCCATCCTTGGCCTTGCCGAGCAGGTCGCCGGCAGAATCCTTGATACTGTCGAGGCTGAAGCCCTTGTTTGAATCCATATACTTGGTGAGATCGTCAACGGAGAAATCAAATCCGGCCTTTTTTGCGATACCTACGATCTCTTCATTGTTAAGAGCTGCCTTGACCTTTGCCAGCAGGCCGCTGTCGCTTTTGAGCTTTTCAAAGAATTTTTTTACTGCTTCCATAGAGGGATCCTCCTTTTTTTATTTGATTTTACCAGAAGATCCCGCGGTTTTCAAACTGAAATATGAAAGCTTTTTATACGGAAACGTGAAGCCTGATTAGTTGATTTTCGATGGGTTTTTTAATATCATATTCAGGAAAGGATGCTGGAATGAACTACGAAATGCTTACAAAAGAGCTTGCCGCGCTGACGGAGGGCTCGAAGCGGCTCTCTGACGAAAGGCGCCGCTCCCGCAGCGCGGGAGAGGGGTTGTGCCGCAAGAAGTACTATCCTAAGACCGCGCGAAAGGATATAATATAGTATAACAGGTCGATCACCGGAGGATATGAAATGGATCTTAACGAAGCCAGAAAATCGCTTATGAGTCTTCAGAGAAAGATGGCGGCGTATGAGCACGCCCTTTCCCTGCTTTCGTTTGACGGAAGCACCGGCGCGCCCAGGGGCACCGCGGACAACCGCGCCGCGAGTATGTCGATGCTTTCGGAGGAGATATATACTCTCGCGACGGGAGAGAAGAGCCTGAAGCTGCTGGAGTATCTTGACGGCAGAAGCGCTGATCTCGACCTGCCGGAGCAGCGCATGGTGCATCTTATGCTCAGGGATATCCGCGAGATGCAGAAGATCCCGATGGATGAATATGTCTCGTATCAGGAGCTGCTGGTAAAATCCGAGGCGGTATGGCACGAGGCAAAGGAAAAATCCGATTTTGCGCTTTTCGCCCCTTATCTGAAGAAAATATTTGAGTCACAGAAACGGTTTGCAAATTATGCGGACCCGTCTAAGAAGCCTTATGACTACTGCCTGAACAAATACGAGGAGGGCCTGAATACAGAGAGCTGCGACGCCTTTTTCGATAAAGTGCGTTCGGGGATAGTTCCGCTGCTGAAAAAGATTTCAGAAGTCCCTCAGGTGGACGACAGCATCCGCTTCGGGCATTTTCCGCTGGACAAACAGGAAGAGCTTGCTCTCTATCTGATGCGCACGATCGGCCTTGATCTGGATCACGTGGGTCTTTCGACCACGGAGCATCCCTTTACCACGAGCCTCGGCTCGCACTTTGACGAGCGCATCACCACGCATTATTTTGAAAACGATTTCGTCTGCTCCATGTACAGCGTTGTCCATGAGGGCGGGCACGCTCTCTATGACACCGGCTCCGATGATTCGCTTGCATACACGGTGCTCGACGGCGGCGTCTCCATGAGCATACACGAGAGCCAGAGCCGTTTTTACGAGAATATCATCGGCCGCAGCAGAGAGTTCTGCAGGATGATCTTCCCGAAGCTGCGCGAGCTTTTCCCGGAAGAGATGGAAGGCCGCAGCGCCGATGAGCTCTACCGCGCCGTCAACAAGGTGGAGCCTTCGCTTATCAGGACAGAGGCCGACGAAGTGACCTACAGCCTGCACGTCATGGTGCGCTATGAGCTGGAAAAGCGGATCTTTGCCGGCGAGCTGGAGGTAAATGATCTGCCCGCGGAATGGAACAGATTGTATAAAGAGTATCTGGGGATCGATGTTCCCGATGATAAACACGGTGTTCTTCAGGACACGCACTGGGCAAGCGGACTTGTGGGATATTTCCCTTCGTACGCGCTCGGCAATGCCTACGGCGCGCAGTTCCTCTCCAGGATGCGCTCTGCTGTGGATGTGGATGCGGCTGTCGCCTCGGGCGATCTTTCCGCGGTCAACGCCTGGAACCGCGAAAATATCTGGAAGCACGGGCACCTTTATACGCCCGCACAGCTGCTTGGGCGTGTGCTGGGCGGAGATTTTGACCCTCAGTATTATATTGATTACCTGACTGCAAAGGTCCGCGATGTGTACGGCGTCTGAAACGCTGTGCAAAGGAGGGATCGGAGGTATGAAAAGATTCGCTGCCGCGGGGGTGATAATGATGGCTCTGTTTTCTTTTTTCGGATGCGGAAGCGGGAAAAGCGATCTGCCCGGCTGGGTAAAGACGGGAGATATGGTCTTTGATTATTATGAACGCACCGTGGGTACGCCTGAAAAGCAGCCCTACTACGAGGTCGTGCTTTACGCGCATTCGGACAGCGAGCTTCGGATGGAGATCTATACGGACGGCGGCACGCCCGATGAGAAAGTGACCGAACGCACGGTGCCGATGCAGGTGTACCGCGACGTCATGAGCATCGTGAAGGAGACCGGCATGGACGGCTGGAACGAGCGAAGCGATACTGTCGGCATCGCCGGACATATATACGTGTGCAAGTTCCCGGGCGGTGAGAAAATGGTCAGGGTATCATCCGAGGCAATGCCGGAGGACGGAAGATCTGCTTTTTCAAGAGTGCTCAGTATTCTGGAAGATGCTGCAAAGGAATAAATGATGCGGCCGGCGTTATCGACGCGGCCGGAATATGCAAAACCAACGGAGGATATATTATGGATTTTAAGATCATTGACAAGTGGCTGGAGGAGGCCATGCCGCAGTTTGAAAAGGACCTTGCGGAGCTGGTATCCTACAATTCGGTGGAGGCGCCCGCAGAGGACGGCGCACCCTTTGGAAGAGAGGTTGCGGGAGCGCTCAAAAGCGCTATGTCCATGACGCAGAGACTTGGATTTTCGTCGCGTAACGAGGGCTACTACGGCGTGGCCGACTGGGGCGACGCGGAGGGCAGCAACGGCTCGTTTATGGCCGTGCTCGGACATCTGGACGTGGTTCCCGCCCTTCCGGAGGACTGGACGCACGATCCTTTTGAGATGACGGTCGTGGGGGACAGGCTCTACGGCAGGGGAACCATGGATGATAAGGGTCCCATGCTGGCCGCTGTGTACGCCGCTGCCGCGCTGAAGGCCGCAGGATACGAGCCGAGGGTGCCCCTGAGATTTATCTTTGGCACGAATGAGGAGACCGGCATGGCGGGCGTGGCAAGATATGTGAAGACTGAAACGATGCCGGCGGGCGGATTTACGCCTGATTCGGAATGGCCCGTGGTAATAGGAGAAAAGGGGATCTGCCATTTCAAACTCTCCGCAAAATGGGATGCGGAGGAGACAGGAGCCCTGCGCCTCGTCAGTGTGGACTGCGGCAGCGCGGCAAATATCGTCCCCGCAAAGGCAAAGGCTGTGTTTGAGCTCGGCGAGGGAGCGGAGCTCAGCTTCCCTGCGGCGGAAGAAATCGAGACGGTGCTGGATGGCGAACAGATAGTGATCACCGCATCGGGAGTTGCAGCACACGGCTCCACCCCCGAACAGGGCGACAACGCTTTGACAAAGCTCCTGAGGTATCTGGCAGGTTTGGACTATGCCCCGTCAGGCGCAAAGGCCTATCTGGACAGGCTGTGCGCTCTGACTGCGGACGACAAGACCGGCGCGGACATGGGTCTGGCGGGTAAAGATGAGTATTCGGTCACAACGGTCAGCCCGAACGTGCTTCATGCAGATGCCGGAAGCGGCTGCCTGCTTTGCGATATGCGGTTCCGCATCACGGATGAGCCGGAGAGGTATGTGGAGCTTCTGAGCGGTCTCGCGCAGAGGGAGGGCTTTACGCTCGACACAGGGCATGTCACAAGGCCGCTCTTTGTCAGGGAGGATTCTGATCTGGTAAAGGGGCTTCTCAGCGCATACCGCGATGTAACGGGCGATATGCATGAGCCTCTCATCCGTGGCGGCGGCACCTACGCAAAGGTCATTCCCGGTATGGTGGCTTTTGGATGCGAACCGATAGACGAGCCGTCCAGAGCGCATCAGGCCGACGAATACGCTACCCGCGGCGAGTTGCTGCGCGCTGCGAGGGTTTACGCGAGAGCCATATATAATATCACGAAGTGATCTGCAAAGGCGGGATTACGGCCTTGACGGATAGGGCGGAGCGCCGTTTGCGGAGCAGTTGGGACGTAGTTTGCAGAGCGGTCTGAGCGCCGTTTGCAAGTCAGCCGGAGCGGAGGGCTGCGGCAGTTTATACAGGAGGACAATATGAGAGAATTACTTGACAGGATCACGGTCAATACCCAGAGCAGCATCAGGATCGAGTCGGAAAAGATCTGGCGATTTGATCCGTATGTAATAGATGGCGAACCGCATGACGCGGATTTTGTGCTTATCACGCACGCGCATTTTGACCATTTTTCGCCCGAGGATCTCAGGAAGGTCCTTAAGGCAGGAACTACGGTAGTTATGCCTGAGAGCGTCATCGCCAAGGCTGATGAGGCCGGCTTTGATACGGCAAGCTTTATCGGGGTCAAGCCAGGCGATAAGCTGGAGCTTGGCGGCGCGCAGATAGAGGTGCTTTATTCCTATAATACGAACAAGCCAAATCATCTGAAGGAGTTCGGGTGGGTCGGATATATGCTGACTCTTGAGGGCAGGCGCATCTATATTGCCGGAGATACCGATGTTATCCCAGAGCAGGACGGTCTGAAATGTGATATCATGATGATCCCCGTGGGCGGCACGTACACCATGGATGAAAAGGAGGCTGCCGAGCTCGTAAACAGGCTTATGCCTCCCGTAGTCATACCGATCCACTACGGCACCGTCATCAACGATCCCCAGACCGGCGAGCGCTTTGCAGCGCTTGTGGATCCCGCCGTAAAGGTCGAGTTCAGGCTTTTCAGATAATACGGGAAACAGACGGGGGTGTTTTATGAGTAAAGTTTTAAAAAGAATACTGAAGATCCTGCTCATCGCCGTGCTGGCGGTAGTTGTGCTGGCGGGCGGCTTTCTGGGCTATCTTACTATTACGGAGTTTGATCCCGAGCCCGTGGAGGATGCCGAGATACTGGGAACCAACCCGGGTAAGCAAGTGCCTATGGGCAGGGAGATCACCATCATTTCCTGGAATATCGGCTACGGAGCGCTGGGCAAGGATTCTGATTTCGCAATGGATGGCGGCGGGAAAGCGCCTGTTGCTGATGAAGCGAAAGTCAGGGAGTATCTTTCCGGGATCGAACAGACCCTGGCGGCCCAGGCCGACGCGGAAATCTATATGCTCCAGGAGATCGACAGCGATTCCTCCAGGTCTTATGGTATCGATCAGAGGACGTTTTTCAGCAAGTCAGTAAATGCATATGCCATGAATTATTCATGCCCGTTTGTGCCCTATCCGTGGCCTCCGCTGGGCAAAGTGAATTCGGGGCTGTATACCGCTTCGGACTTTGATATTGACGCTTCGCAGCGGATCTCGCTGCCCTGCCCGTTTTCGTGGCCGCTCCGTATCGCTAATCTCAAGCGCTGTCTGCTTGTCAGCCGTCTGCCCATTGCGGATGATGACGCGCAGCTTGTGATAGTGAACCAGCACCTCGAGGCTTACACGGATCCGGAGGGACGTCAGGGCCAGATGGATCAGCTGATGGAATTTATCAGCTCGGAATATAAAAAGGGCAATTACGTTATCGCGGGCGGAGATTTCAACCAGACCTTCCCCGGAACGCTTGAACTCTATCCGAACACGCACCCTGAAAACTGGGAGCCGGGTATTCTGGAGGAGGACACTATCCCCGAGGGCTTCTCGTACGCCTTTGACGCGACGGTCCCTACCTGCCGCCTGCTGAACCAGCCCTACGATCCGTCCGACACGGAGGGCACCCAGTACTACGTCATAGACGGCTTTATCCTCTCGCCGAACGTGCGGCTGCGCTCTGTGGAAACGCTGGATATGGACTTTGCCGATTCGGATCACAACCCCGTTAAGCTTGTGGTGGATCTGCCGGTCAAGTATTAAGGACAGAGCCGTACGGATCGATACAGAAATACGGGTATTGATAAAAGGAGACCCGGCCGGAGATATTCCTCCGGTCAGTCCATACACCAATACAAATTAAAAGGAGACCGGAACATGAAGATCACATTTGAAAAGCTTCCACGCAATCTGGACGAGATGAAGGCTCTGCCTCAGGCAGCCCTGGATACGCCCGAGGGCACTGCCGCGCTGACTGTGGCGGCGCTCTGCGTCTGGCCCGAGGATCACGAGGCCTGCTACGCCATGCTGGATTTTCTGCGCGGACCGCGGCCTCTCTCAAATATGGAAAAGCAGTTTATAAGCGACCGCTTTATGGACGGGAAGGATTATATTCCGAGGTCGTACTTTGCAGGCGCGACGCCGGAAAACAACTACACTCCCGCGCAGCCTCTGACGCTGGAATTTACCGTGAATCCTGCGCCTATGGCGGAGCAGGGCTACTGCAGGCTGGATGTCAGGTCCGGCGGCGCTGACGCCGCGCGTCAGATCACTCTCAGGAACAAACCTTCGACCGGTGAATGGTTCCTGTGGGAGCAGGCGCTTCTGGCCGGGATCAGAGTTCCCGCCAGCCAGGATCCCTGGGCCTGATATGATATCTATGCCGCAGACTCCTTCATGCGAAGGCGTCTGCGGCTGTTTTCATGTCAGGCGTTTGCCGCCGCGGCTGTGATTCTCGCCGGCGTTTATCTGCGCCGCTGCGACCTGACTTTTGTCTGCGGTTATTTTTGCCGCCGCTGTTAGCCGCCGATCCGCGGCTGTTTTTGCCGCCGCCGCTGCGCCGCCAACCCGCGGAAGTTTTTGCCGCCGCGGTGTCTTTTGTCCGCAGGGCGGCCGGTTTATCCGGGACTTTATCCCGGCTTTTTTAAAGGGAAGTAAATATGCAGTATAGAAACGACAGGAATGGGGAACCCGTATCGGCGCTCGGTTACGGCTGTATGCGTTTTAGCCGCAAGGGCGGCGGGATCGATATGGACAAGACCGAACAGGAGATCCTGGAGGCCTTTCACGCGGGAGTGAATTACTACGACACGGCCTACATCTACCCCGGCAGCGAGGACGCGCTGGGGCAGATCCTTCAGAAAAACGGCATCAGAGAGAAGGTCAGGATCGCCACTAAGCTCCCTCAGTACATGGTCAGGAGCATGGCTTCCGCGGACAAGTATTTTAACGAGGAGCTTGCCAGACTGCGCACAGGATACGTGGATTACTATCTCATGCACCACATCACCGACATCGCACAGTGGGAGAGGCTCAAGGGCATGGGGATCCGCGAGTGGATCGCGGACAAAAAGGCCTCCGGACAGATCCGCAATATAGGCTTCTCCTTCCATGGGAGCACGGAGTATTTTATCAGGGTACTGGAGGACTACGACTGGGATTTTTGCCAGATACAGTATAATTACCTGGACGAGACCTCGCAGGCGGGACGCAGAGGGCTGGAGGCCGCGGAGAAAAAGGGAGTGCCCGTGATCATCATGGAGCCTCTTCGCGGAGGTAAGCTGACCGTGGGGCTTCCGCAGCGGGCGAAGGATCTTATAGAGACCGAGGGCGGCGGAAGAAGCGCTGCCGAGATAGCACTACGGTGGCTGTGGGATCAGCCGGGTGTGACCTGTGTGCTTTCGGGTATGAATTCACTGGAAATGGTCAGGGAGAACTGCCGGATAGCCGACAGTGCGCTGCCGGGATGCATGACGCAGGAGGAGAGGGATCTCATAGGGCGCATCAGGACAGTCATCTCGGAGACCGAGAAGGTCGGGTGCACGGGCTGCAGGTACTGCATGCCATGCCCTCAGGGCGTGGATATCCCGGGAATTTTTCATTACTATAACCAGATGTACACCGACAGCAAATGGTCCGGGCGCAAAGAATACGCCCAGACCAACGCGCTGCGGAGGCAGCCGTCCTATGCTTCGCTGTGCATAGGCTGCGGTAAGTGTGAAAAACACTGTCCTCAGGAGATCCCCATCCGTGAGAAGCTCCGCGAGGCGGACCGCGCGCTGCGGCCGTGGTACGTAAAGGGCGGCGCATTTGTGATGAGGAAGTTTATGGTGAGGAAATAGTGCGGGAGGCAGTTTGTGGCTTTATTACAGGTCAATTTCATGAAATATGAGAGAATAAAGGGAGCGGAGCGCGAATGCTGATTCTGACACTTATATCCATACTTTTTGCAATTCTTTTTGAGCTGAATAAAAACGGCGTCGCAGCCTGGATACTTCTGGTGCTGACGCTGGGGATGTTTTCTCTTGTAAGGTACAGATATCTGCTGGATAAGCCATGGTATATACGCGGGGCCGGCTGGCTTGGGCTGGCCGCGGTGCTGACAGCTGTCATGATCTTTGTACCGGGTCCCGAAAAGCTCCGCCCTGCAGTCGAGGGTGAAAACGCGGGCGTTACGGAGGTCATAACAGTTGAGCAGGGGCAGCTCACAGGCGTCCGCACGGCAGACGGTGAGGTCGAGGTCTTTGCCGGGATTCCCTACGCGGCGCCTCCGGTGGGCGAGCTTCGCTGGAAGGAGCCTCAGGTTCCTGCAGCCTGGGAAGGCGTGCGGGCGATGGATCATTTTGCCCCGATGAGTATGCAGCCGCAGAACTCCGCGCTGTACAGCTCTCTTGCCCAGATCATCGGCTATCACGATTATCAGGTGACGCTGGACGATAATTTCCGGGATATCGCGAGCGAGGATTCTCTTTATCTTAATATCTGGAGACCGGCGGGCGGTGCAGAGGACCTGCCTGTGCTCGTCTATGTCCATGGCGGTTCGCTCAAGACCGGACAGCCCTGGTACGCTGATTACAGCGGAGAGGGACTTGCCAGGGAGGGCGTGATCGTCGTGAATATGGGCTACAGACTTGGGGTCTACGGCTTTTTTGCCGATCCGGAGCTGGCCGCCGAGTCGGAACACGGCACTACGGGCAATTACGGCCTGCTCGATCAGATCAAGGCGCTCGAATGGGTCAGGGATAATATTGCGGCCTTCGGCGGGGATCCGGAGAACGTGACGCTGGCAGGTGAATCAGCGGGAAGCGTATGCGTGAGCGCGCTTTGCGTTTCTCCGCTCGCCAGGGGCCTTTTCAGACGCGCGATCATGGAGAGCTCGACGGTCAACGCGAAGGAGCCGGGGCACTCGTACCGGAGCCTTGATGAAGCTTTTGAAACAGGAGCGCAGACGAAGGAACGCCTTGGGGCCGCGTCGCTCGCACAGCTGCGGGATCTTCCGGCGTCCGCTCTTGTGGATGAGACTGAGGTGCATCATCATATCACGGTGGACGGATACGTGCTGACGGAGCCTCCTTACGAGTCATACCGCAAGGGACTTATAAATCCGGAGGTGATCCTTCACGGGTACAACAAGACAGAGGGAGCGGTCTTTATACTTTTTGACAACGCGAATATGAAGAACTTTGAGCAGAAGGTCCGCGCGTATTTCGGGGAGTATGCCGATGAAGTGCTTGAGCTCTATCCGGTATCGAGCGATGACGAGGCGAAGGCCGCGTGGATCGATATATACTCCGCTGTGCTCTTTAACTACGGACATTACTGCCTGAGCCGTCAGGCGCTCGCTGCCGGCATTCCCTCATACGAGTATTTCTTTACTAAAAATAACGGGCGTCTCGGATACAATCACAGCGGCGAGCTGGTATATTTCTACGGGAATATCCCAGCGGATTCGGCCCTCTATGGCGACTCGGACCGCGAGCTCTCCGGGATGATGACAAAATACTTTGCAAATTTCATACGGACCGGCGATCCGAATGACGGTATACTGCCGGAGTGGAACTGGTCGTCTGATGCGGGCGTGGTTTTTGAACTCGGGGACGAGATCGGTATTACCGGTGACAGATTCCTCGGGATCTACGATATTCTCGACCGGATGCAGGGCTGGGAAGCAAAGTAATGAATTCTGAATGAGAGCCGCGCATATGTGCACCGGCGGAACGCCGCTGCGCGGGCTCTGAAACAACATAGTATTCCGGTAAATGACGGAGCGCGTCGGGGGACAGCTCAGCGGAGCTGCCCTCCGACGCGCTCTTTCATACTTTTTTTGCAAAAACGAGAAAAAAGTATGAAACGGGAGTCCTGATACAGCTCGCGTCGGCGGTGAACGGAGCAGATTTTCATACTTTTTTCGCAAAAACGAGAAAAAAGTATGAAACGGGAGTCCCGATACGGCTCCCGTCGGTGGTGAGCGTAGCAGATTTTCATACTTTTTTCGCAAAAACGAGAAAAAAGTATGAAAAGAGAATAAATAACATCGGCGGTTTAAAACCTACCGGATCCATAGTATAATAATCCGGAGATGATAATGTAAAATCACGGAATACATGTACCGTGGAGCGGGAAATTACAGGAAGGGCAATAACGTATGATGATTTCAACACGCGGAAGATATGCGCTGCGTATGATGATGGATCTTGCTGAGCATAGGGACGCGGGATTTGTCGCACTGAAGGATATCGCCGAGAGGCAGGACATATCAAAGAAGTATCTCGAACAGATCATACCGCTGATGAACCGGGCCGGTATGCTGCAGACTACGAGAGGCTTTCAGGGAGGATACCGTCTCAGCCGCATCCCCGGGCACTACACGGTGGGAGAGATTCTGAGAGTGACCGAAGGTCCTATGGTACCCGTGGCGTGCATGGAACAGGATCCGAACGTCTGTCCGCGCTGCAGCGAATGCGAGACGCTGCCTGTGTGGAAGGGCCTGAAGAGGGTCGTCGATGAGTACCTCGACGGCATTACGCTTCAGGATATGCTCGACCAGAAAGCCGCCCGAGAGGGAGATAATTACAGTATATAACATGCAGCCGTTTCTACGGTTAATAACAATATTATGGGGAACCTCTTCCTCACAGGTGAGTGGGGGGAGAGGTTTTTTATTAGCGGAGGGGTGGGATGAGAGGGATCGTATCGCCGTGAAAGAAGAGAATATGCGTATAAGAGGTCTCTCGTGAGGGCGGTCATATGCTCAAAATGAAAAATGAGTGAGAATACATGAGTAGAGATATTGGGCAGTAATGGTTTATTATGAAAAAATGTTGAAGTTTTTGAGCAGAACGGATCTGTGGCATTCCGCGGGCTTGCGAGACAACAGAAAAATACCCATAAAACCTATTGACAAAGTAGGGATTAAGGGCTATTATTTCTGTATTCCAAAAAGCTTATACAAAGGAGGTTTGTTATGGCGAGGATTTACAGTTCGATAGATCAGCTCATCGGCGGTACGCCGCTGGTGGAACTGACGCATATTGAAAAGGAGTTTGGGCTTAAGGCAAGGCTCATCGCAAAGGTGGAGTACTTCAACCCTGCCGGTTCAGTCAAGGACCGCATCGCAAAGGCAATGATCGACGATGCTGAGCAGAAGGGTCTCCTGAAGGAAGGCAGCGTCATAATCGAGCCGACGAGCGGCAATACCGGTATTGGACTGGCCTCCGTGGCTGCCGCGCGCGGCTACCGCATAATCATCGTTATGCCCGAGACGATGAGCGTGGAGCGCCGCCAGATCATGAAAGCTTACGGCGCTGAGCTGGTTCTGACAGATGGCTCAAAGGGCATGAAGGGCGCTATCGCAAAGGCTGAGGAGCTGGCTGCGGAGATACCCGGAAGTTTTATCCCCGGGCAGTTTGTAAATCCCGCAAATCCGGCCGCGCATCTGGCCACTACAGGCCCTGAGATCTGGGCGGATACAGACGGAGATGTCGATATTTTCGTAGCAGGCGTCGGTACCGGCGGTACGATCACAGGCGTAGGAAAATATCTCAAATCCAAGAACCCCGGCGTAAAGATCGTCGCGGTGGAGCCTGAAAGTTCACCTGTGCTCTCGACGGGTACAGCAGGATCGCACAAGATCCAGGGCATAGGCGCAGGCTTTGTGCCTGACGTGCTTGACACAGGCATTTACGACGAGATCATTACCGTCAGCAACGATGACGCCTTTGCTGTGGGCAAGCTGATCGGCAAAAAGGAAGGTTTCCTGCTGGGAATATCCGCGGGCGCGGCAGTACACGCGGCGGTGACTCTTGCACAGCGCCCCGAAAACGATGGCCGGACGATCGTCGTTCTCCTGCCTGATACAGGCGACAGGTACCTTTCCACTCCGCTCTTTCAGGATTAAAAAACACCGGCATTCCCGTCCGCGGAGCTGTATAAGCGAAGAACAGTCCGGGACAGAGTGATCCCGTCTGTGTTTTTCCTGACTTGCGGGTCTTTGATTCCAGCCGGCGTCCGTATTTCTGCATGACTCTGTGGACCTCTTATTCTGCTTTGTGTCCGCAGCAGCGCAGGCTTTCGGGCGTGGCGTC
>CAMOQY010000025.1 GCA_946623295.1 uncultured Lachnospiraceae bacterium
TGAAGACCGTCGCATTCGCGAGCTGATCTCCCGACTCGGAGATATTGCAGATCCCGACAAGAAAAACTCCATCTGTGGGCTGTACCTCGAGCTTGCCAGCGGTATCATCCATACCGACGGCGATGGATATGCCCGGCATGGACGTCACGGCATCGCTGCCGGCTGCCTCTGTCGCCTCGGTCACCCTTGCGCCAAAGACGCAGGACAAGGCCAGAAATAGAATTGTTATTATTTTATATTTCATTGTCAGTGCCTAATTATTACAAATTTGTTACATAATAGCACTGTTCACCGTTCATGTCAAGATTTCAGAGGATGCGCGGAAAAATGCGCCAAAGCGCGGTTTTCAGTCTCTGCCGCCGTCCTGCGCCTGCCTGCAGTCTCTGATCGTCATTATATATTCAACTCTGCTGCCTTTTTCCGCTACTTTATCTGTGTGGATCTCGATTTCCGCAGCGCCTTCTCCCGGCATTTCTATCTTTACCCTCTTGTAGGTTCCCAGGGTCTCGCGGACAAGCAGCTCTGTGTATTCCTGATGGGAAAGTTCTCCCGTGCCTCCCGCGAGAAATCTGCAGAAATCGCCTTTGTTAAGACCTTCCTCGAGCGCAGCCGCGGGGATCCCCATGGTCCTCTCCAGTCCGTGGATGACCACCTCGTATTTCAGCGAATCTCTGACGCAGCGAAGGAAGAGGACGGTATCCGAAGCATATTCAGTCAGAAGGTGCATCCTGTTGCGAAGCTGCATGACCTCGGTCACGTCCAGCAGCATCACCTGCCAGCAGACCTGGCCGAAACGGTCTGATAAAATGCTCTGCTCCGCGACGTATATATAATCGCCGCACTCCCGTCTGAGTCGGAAAGGCGCTATGCCCGCCGGTCCGCCGGCAGCTATTGCCGCAGCCTGCTGCGCTACGCGCTGCAGATCATCGGGGTGGATGAGATTTGCGAATTTATTATCGAAAAAGGCCTCGATCTCCTTTGCGGAAAAACCGGTCAGCTTCTGGAAGTTTCTGCTGATGAAATAAAAGTCGTAGGGCGGCTCGAGCGCACAGCGCAGATACGCGCCCGGCAGCTCGGCGTTCACCACCTGCAGCTCCGTCACGTCCTGCGCGGATACGTAGTAGCGCTTCCCCTGGGGAGTCTCATCGATATAAAAGATCTTGAGCGAGAGATAGACAAGCGCGCCGTTGGGACGATAGGCGCCGACTATCCCGCGCGAGCCGACAGCCCAGTGTTTTTCCGCCTCATCCAGGAGCACTGTCAGCTGATACGCATCAGACGGCGGCATAAAGCGCTGTATTCTAAAGCGCCTTTCTTCATAGGCTTCGCCCCTCACGCCGACAAGCTCGTAGAACTGCTCGTTAAAGCGCACGATATCCACGTCGTCCCCATGTCTCAGATAAAACGCCACCGGGCCGAGGATATTGTTGAGCATGGTATCGCTGTAGATATTCTGATCGAGGAATTCGCGGGTACGCAGCTCCTGATTTGCTTTAAACATAAAGCCCTCGTCGTCAATTCTTGAGCTTCGCGAGATCAGCTTTTCAAACTCGTCCGTAGACATGGGGCTGTAGAAATAATACCCCTGCATATACCTGCATCCGAGCTCGCTGAGGAACTGGACCTGGTTTTCATTTTCCACGCCCTCGACAACGATCGGAACGGAAAGGTTTTTGGTCATATTGACCATGGATTCGATGATGCTTATGCCCTTTCGTTTTTCCTCCCGGTCATCCCTGATACGCAGAAACTGCGCGTCCAGCTTGATCACATCCACGTTCAGGCTGCGCAGCATATTGAGCGAGGAATACCCGCTGCCAAAGTCATCCATAAAGACCGTAAAACCCTTGCTCCTCAGCTGTCCGACCGCCTCGGGCACGGTGCTCTCATCTCCCGCGTACGCGGACTCCGTTATCTCGATATGCACAAGAGCCGGAGTCAGAGAATACCTTTTAAGAAGTTCGTCAAAATAAACAGGGACGTCTATAGATCTGATATCTATCTGGGAGACATTTACGGAGATCGGGACAGGCCTTAGTCCCGAGTCGATGCATCCGCGAAGCCACTTACAGGCGGACTCCCAGATAAACCTGTCGAGCTGCGTGATCAGCCCGTATTTTTCGAGTATCGGGACAAAGAATCCCGGCGATATCCACTCGCCGTCCGGTCTGTGCCATCTTGCAAGCACTTCAGCTCCCACTATCTTTCGCGTAGAGGTGCGTACCTGGGGCTGAAGGAAAAATGAAATTTCGTTATTTGCTATCGCGTTACGGAAACGGTTAAGGAGCTCATACTCATGGAGATGCTTCATGTGCCGTTCGGCGTCATAAAGCCTGATGTTCCCCGCGCCGCCTTCCTGGGGCTCCGAAAGTGTCAGCGACGCCCTGTTGCAGTATTCCGCCGCGTCATTTGCGCTCCCGTCCACCGGAGCCACGCCAATGAGCACTGTAAAGCTGTCCACTTCGCTTGCGGCGGACACCAGTTTCTGCAGGCTGCAGCGAAGTTCGCCAAGCCGATTCATATCAAAAGGAAGCAGCGCGTAAATCGTCTCCTGTCCCGACTGCCCGGCAAATGAACCGCAGCTTTCGGCAGCATCAAGCACAGCATCGAAGATACGGTCAAGCAGCGCATGACCGGATGTGATACCGTACCAGTCTGAAAATAGTCTGAAATGATCGATCGAGATCTCGGCGAAACACCATTCTCCCCTCAGTGAATCGAGCGCCTCATCGGCAAGGGAAAAGAACCTGGGCCAGAGCATCGGGCCAGAGGTGCGGGCGGCAGTCGGACCGCCGTTTGACATTCCGGAGTGCATATCTGCACTGCCGACGTACCAATCATCACTTTTTTTCATATGTTGCCTCGTTCCCGTGAGCTACAAAAAAACTGTGACAAACCAGATACGTTATGAATGTATCAGATATCATCGGGTACGTCAACTGTTTAACAATAATACTGCATGGTATGTTACGGCTGAAATGATGAAATTATCAGATTGATCATTTGAGCAGGGTGAAAGTCCCTCCAGGCGTAAAGAAAAGACGGTCGCAAGACCGTCTGATTAGTGCGGTTGGAGGGACTTGCGACGCCGCGCACGCGCGGCTAGTCCCTTGGGAAACCCGTAGGGTGAAAGTCCCTCCACGCATAAAGAAAAGACGGTCGCAAGACCGTCTGGTAAGTGCGGTTGGAGGGACTTGAACCCTCACCCAAGTACATGGACATGAACCTGAATCATGCGCGTATGCCAATTCCGCCACAACCGCATGCGGAAGTCAGACTCCCGTTAAAAAACCGATCAGTCCTCCTGAGGAATGATCTCTCTCTTATTATATGCGCCGCAAGCCTTGCAGACTCTGTGAGGAACCATGAGTGCTCCGCACTTGCTGCACTTTACGAGAGTCGCATCGCTCATCTTCCAATTTGCTCTGCGGCTGTCCCTGCGGGCCTTTGAGGACTTATTTTTAGGACAAATAGACATTTTTATCGCCTCCACAAACTAAATACTGGCGCTTCTTTCGAAAACGTGCTTTATGATTATACCATCATAACGGCTGTTGTCAACAACTTTTTTCAGCGATCGGAGTCTTTACCCGCGCAGGCGCTGTCTGACGATCTCGTAGGCAAGCACGCCTGCCGCTACCGAAGCGTTCAGCGAATCTATATCACCCTTCATGGGTATAGACGCCGTCATATCGCACTGTTCGCGCACCAGGCGGCTGACACCGTCGCCCTCATTGCCGACCACCAGTCCCACGGGGCCTTTCAGATCGAGATCGTACATGACCTCTCCGTCCATATCGGCGCAGACAAACCACAGCCCCTCATTCTTGAGCTCCTTTATCGTCTGAACGAGATTAGTGACCTTGGCTACCGGGGTATAATTGAGAGCTCCGGCTGAGGCGCGCATCACCGTCGCGGTAAGCAGAGCGGAGCGGTGCTTTGGTATGATGACTCCGTGAGCTCCCGCAAGATTCGCCGTTCTGATGATCGCACCGAGATTATGCGGATCCTCTATACCGTCGAGTATGAAGACAAAAGGCGCCTCGCCTGCCTCTTCTGCCTTGCGGAGAATATCGGAGACCTCAGAGTACTCAAAAGAAGCGGCGACGGCGATCACTCCCTGGTGCTTTCCCGTCTCGGAGATCGAATCCAGCCGTTCCTTTGTAACGAAGCTGATGATAGTATCGTGTTTTTTTGCCTCACGGACGATCGACCTCACAGGACCGTCCTGGCAGCCGTCAAGCACAAAAAGCTTGTCCACCGGTCTGCCGGCGCGGAACGCCTCCATGACCGCGTTGCGGCCCTCTATCCTGTTTTCACTGGTATTTACTTCCATAGACCGGTCCTGTCCCATCCGAGCTTTACAAGCTCATAGATCCTCTCCGTTTTTTCCTGCAGATAAAGCCATCCGACAAGCGCCTCAAAGCCTGTAGCAGCGCGGTAATCGGCCATGGACGCATGCTTTGCGGTGTGTGGCGGATTCGCGTTGCGCCCCCTGCGGTAGGCTGCTTCTTCTTCGGGAGAGAGCTCATCCATCAGCGCGCGTATCATCCCGGCCTGCGCGGCAGCCCGCGCGAGAGCCGTGCCGGCCCTGGTATGCTCCTTTGCGGAGCCCTCAGCGCGTTCCGAAAGACAGGTACGCAATACCAGCTCGTAAACGCAATCACCCAGATACGCCAGCGTGAGCGGGGAAAAATCCTCCGCCCGCCGGGGTTCTATATCAAAAGCTTTTGCGATCTCCAGAACCATCAAACTGCTCCAACCACCGAAAAGACGCCTATGCTCTCTTCCACTTTACTCCCTCGCGCGTATCCTCGAGGACTATGCCCATGGCCGTAAGCTTATCGCGGATCTCGTCAGCCTTAGCCCAGTTCTTTTCCTTGCGGGCAGCCTGCCTCTCCTCTATCAGAGCCTCGACCTCCGCGTCGAGCGAATCGTTTTTAACTTCCGTATTGACGCCGAGCACGCCGCACAGCGTCTCCAGAAGTTCCAGCATAGCGGCTGCCTCGTCTTTGCCGCAACCGCCTGCCAGACAGGTGTTGGCGTATTTTACGAGCTCGAACACTGCCGAGATCGCATCCGCGGTATTGAAATCGTCATCCATGGCAGCTTCGAATTTCTCTCTGTAGCCGTCCAGCGCAGCCTTAAGCTCATCGGAGGCCGCGGGAGCCGCGTCTGCTGCTCTCTCTCGCAGGGCGACGGCGCAGTTTACGATCCTCTCAAGTCCGCTCTTTGCGGCAGCCATCAGCTCATCGGAGAAATTGAGCGGGCTGCGGTAGTGGGCGCTGAGCATAAAGAATCTGAGCACCTGCAGATCGTACCGCTTGCTTATATCCCTCACGGTAAAGAAATTGCCCAGGGACTTGCTCATCTTGCGGTTGTCTATATTCAGAAATGCGTTGTGCATCCAGTAATGCGCGAAAGGATGGCCGGAAGCGGCCTCGGACTGCGCGATCTCATTTTCGTGGTGCGGGAAGACCAGGTCCTCTCCGCCTCCGTGGATATCGATCGTCTCTCCCAGATACTTCTGGGACATGACAGAGCACTCGATATGCCAGCCGGGGCGTCCGTCACCCCAGGGTGAAGGCCAGAAAGGCTCGCCCTCTTTTTTCGGCTTCCAGAGCACGAAATCCATCGGATCGTCCTTATCCTCCTCGCCGGTCACGAGAAGCGTGCGGTTGCCTGAGCGCAGGTCGTCGAGGTTCTTTCCTGAGAGCTTGCCGTATCCGACAAACTTGCGGACACGGTAGTAGACCGTCCCGTTCACCTCATAGGCAAAGCCCTTGTCGATGAGCGTCTGGATCATGCGGATCATTCCGTCGATCTCCTCGGTGGCCTTGGGGTTTTTGGTGGCGGGCTTGATACCCATGCCCTCCATATCCTTTTTGCACTCCTCAATATATCTCTCGGAGATCACAGAAGACTCGACGCCCTCGGCATTTGCGGCTTTGATGATCTTATCGTCCACGTCGGTGAAGTTTGAGACGTAATTCACCTCATAGTTTTTGTACTCGAAATACCTGCGTACTGTATCAAAAAAAATCATGGGACGGGCATTGCCTATATGGATGAGGTTGTATACCGTGGGACCGCATACGTACATGCGTACCTTGCCTTCCTCTATCGGTTTGAACTCCTCCTTGCGGCGGGTCAATGTATTAAAAATTCTCATAATATCCTCCTGAGTATCGTTTCTGCATCAGAAAAAATCGGCTTCAGCCGCTGTCTTCTCGCGGAGCTTCCGGCGCTTTGGCAAGATCAGCAGTTAAAGCCGAAAAGATCAGTATGAAAGCTTCTCCTCAAGATAGGCCTTGAGCTCTGCGATCGGGACACGCTCCTGAGACATGGAGTCGCGTTCACGCACGGTCACGCAGCCGTCGGTCTCCGAATCAAAGTCATAAGTGACGCAGTAAGGAGTACCGATCTCGTCCTGGCGGCGGTATCTCTTGCCGATGTTGCCACGGTCGTCATACTCGCAGTTCCAGTATTTGCACAGATCGGCGTATATCTTCCCGGCGCCCTCGCCGAGCTTCTTGGACAGAGGGAGCACGCCGACCTTGACAGGAGCAAGCGCCGGGTGGAAATGCAGCACGGTGCGCACGTCTCCGCCCTCAAGCTCCTCCTCGTCATAAGCGCTGGTAAAGAAAGCCAGCAGCATACGCTCGACGCCTACCGACGGCTCGATGACGTAAGGTACGTAGCGGGTGCCCTTCTCATCGTCAAAGTAGCTCAGATCCTCGCCGGAGGTGTTCTGATGCTGGGTCAGGTCATAGTCGGTACGGTCGGCCACGCCCCAAAGCTCGCCCCATCCGAAGGGGAAGAGGAATTCGAAATCAGTGGTGCCCTTGCTGTAGAAAGCAAGCTCCTCGGGATCGTGGTCCCTCATGCGAAGCTCGAAATCCTTCATGCCCAGACCGACCAGGAAACTGTGGCAGAATTTCTTCCAGTAATCGAACCACTCGAGGTCCGTACCGGGCTCGCAGAAGAACTCCAGCTCCATCTGCTCGAACTCTCTGGTACGGAAGATGAAGTTGCCGGGTGTGATCTCATTGCGGAAGGACTTTCCGATCTGTCCGATGCCGAACGGGATCTTTTTTCTCGAAGTGCGCTGGATATTCCTGAAGTTCACGAAGATGCCCTGAGCCGTCTCGGGGCGCAGATATACGGTGTTTTTTGCGTCCTCGGTCACGCCCTGGAAGGTCTTGAACATCAGATTGAACTGACGGATATCGGTGAAATTGTGCTTGCCGCAGGTAGGACAGGGGACGTTGTGCTCTTCGATAAAGGCCTTCATCTCCTCCTGGGTCCAGCCGTCCACGGAGCCCTTGAGCTCGATGCCCTGCTGCGCGCAGTAATCCTCGATGATCTTGTCGGCGCGGAAGCGCTCGTGGCACTCGCGGCAGTCCATAAGAGGATCGGAGAATCCGCCGAGATGTCCGGAGGCGACCCACGTCTGAGGATTCATCAGGATCGCGGCATCCAGACCGACGTTATAGGGATTTTCCTGGATGAATTTCTTCCACCAGGCTTTTTTGATATTATTTTTGAGCTCAACGCCCAGATTGCCGTAATCCCAGGTATTTGCCAGTCCGCCGTAGATCTCGGAACCCGGATATACAAAACCTCTCGACTTCGCGAGGGCTACGATCTTTTCCATTGTCTTTTCCATAATAAACTCCCCTTCAAAATAATATACGTCTCGGCATGAATATCCCATGCCGAGACTGAAAAGTGCGCGATTATTTGAAAATAATAAACTCTGTGCCGCTGCCGCTGACTTCCGCGGTATACTTGTCGGTAAGCTTTACACCGGCGGAGCAATACACGATCTTGCCCTCGCACTGGACCTCGGTGTCGCCGGAGATCATGACGAGCGTATAATCGGTATTTGCACGGATATCCTCTTCGGAGGCGTCGTTGCCATCGGCATCCTTCATACTCTCAAAGGAAAGCCCCGACGAGATACCGTCCTGAACACTGCCTACCACGAGCGAACGCACCGGAACGGCATCGGTCGTCCCGTAGAAATCCAGATAATCCTGAAAGCCTCTGAACTTGAGGATAAGCTTTACGGTCTCATCTTCGAATTCAAGCTTCTCGATGGCCGCGGGAAGGGTCTCCTTTGTGTCGTCCGCGCTGAAAAACTCCAGTCCGGCCTTTTCTTTATTAAAGGCGCTGACCGTGTCCTGAGCGTAGGTCTGGAACTCGGAGGATACATACCTGGGCTTCTCGAAAGCACTGTTGTCGAAGCTGGTAAACTCAGCCGACGTGACACTGCGGTCCGAGGCTATGTAGATGCCGGTCTTTTTAGGATCAAAGCTATGACTGAAAAGCGAGCAGCCTGTCAGTGAAAACAGACAAGCTGCTGCAAGAGCCGCCGTAAGCAGCTTTTTTACAAGATTCATTAAAAACTCCTCTGTCAGTTGTTTTTGCCTTCTTCGGCCTGAGCAACGGCCTCAGCCACCTCAGCGGGGATCTCGACCGTAGCCTCGGGAATGACCTCCTGGGGCATGACCGGATGTGACTCCTCCTCGGCAGCTCTGGCTTTGGGCGCAGCCTCGGGAAGGGGAAGAAGTGCCTTCATGCTGATGCTGATCTTGCGCTCCTCGGGGTTGTAGTCGATGACCTGAGCGGTGATCTCCTGGCCTACCTTAAGGACATCGGCGGGCTTTTCGATGCGCTCATGGGCGATCTGGGAGACATGGAGCAGAGCGTCGATGCAGGGCTCAAGCTCTACAAACGCGCCGTACTCTGTCATGCGGACGACCTTGCCGGTAACGATCTTGCCGGCGCTGTAAGGGCTGTCCTCAGTCCAGGGGTTCTTGTCGGGGAACTTCGCGGAAAGAGCTATACGGCCCTCTTCTGCGTTGATCTCCTTGATATAGGTCTCGACTTCCTGTCCGACCTTAAAGAGCTTTTTGGGATTATCGATACGGCCCCAGGTCATCTCCGAGATATGAAGCAGTCCGTCCGCTCCGCCCAGATCGATGAAAGCACCGAAATCGGTGAGATTCTTGACCTTGCCGGTAACGATCTGGCCTACGGAGATACGCTCGAGAAGCTCCTTGAGCGCGGAAGCCTTTCTCTCAACGATGAGCTGCTTGCGGTCGCCTACGATCCTGCGCTTGCGGGGATTGTATTCGGTGAGCACGAACTCGATCTCCTGGTCCATATATTTCTCAAGATTTCTCTCGAATGTGTCAGATACGAGGCTGGCGGGGATAAATACCTGCGCGCCCTCGCACTCGACAGTAAGACCGGCCGAGACTACCTTTGTGACCTTGCCGGTGAGGACGGTCTTGTTTTCGAAGGCCTCCTCCAGCAGCTTGTTGCTGCGGTCCTGCGACAGTCTCTTATAGGAAAGCGCTACCTGTCCGTCTCCGTCGTTGGTCTTGAGAACCTTGACCTCCAGCTTGTCTCCCTCGTGCAGTGCCTCTGTGAGGTCGATCTGAGGATCGTTGGAGTACTCAGACTTGGGCAGGATCCCGTCGGCCTTGCCTCCGATGTTGAGGACGGCCTCGTTTTCCTTGACGTAGATAACCGTTCCAGTAACCACGGCACCATTGTGGATACGGTTGATCTCGCCTTCTTCCTTCAATAATTCTTCAAAACTTTGTTCTGACATTGATCAAAACCTCCCGGATGATATTGCCCGGCGTACTCGCCCCGGCTGTTATGCCAATGCTCCGCGCATCAGGGAGACTAATGTCTCCAAGATCCGACGCCTTCTCGACGAAGAACGTATGCTCACAGACATCCCTACAGATCTGGAATAGCTTTTGTGAATTGGAGCTGTGCCTGCCGCCAACCACTATCATTGCATCTACCCGGGAAGCGATCGATCTCGCCTCCTGCTGTCTTTCCTGTGTAGCGCTGCAAATTGTGTTCATAACAGAGGTATCGTAGCATCTACTTTTGATATTTTCAACTATTTTTTCAAAAAAATCACAATTAAATGTCGTTTGCGCAACGATTTTCACACTTTTGAGCTCCGGAAGGTCCGAAACCGACTCAATATCGGGTAAAATCCACGTGTTTTTCCCACTCCAGGCTTTTATCCCGCGCACCTCCGGATGGCCGGGATCACCTACGATGACCACGTTTTCGCCCTTCTCCGCCGCGTCGCGGACTATATTATGTATCTTCTTGACGAACGGGCACGTCGCGTCCTCTATCCTCAGTCCCAGACTTTCGATATATTCCTGCTCGTCTCTGCCGATGCCGTGCGACCTGACCAGAATGACGGAGCCCTCTGGAAGCGAATCAAGCTCCTCCCTGCCCACCGGGATGGCGCCTCGCGAGGCGAGCTCCTCTACCACCTGATCATTGTGGATGATCGGGCCGTATGTGTAGATGGGCTTTTGGACTTTTGGATCGTCCAGAAGCTTTTCGGCCATCTCGATAGCTCTTTTGACGCCGAAGCAGAAGCCGGCTGTTTTTGCGGTGATTATTTCCGGCATTTTTCCCTGTAGAGCGCGGAAATGACGTCTACGACCTCTTCGATACTCATATCCGAGCTGTCCACCAGTACGGCGTCATCGGCCCGGCGCAGCGGAGCGACCGCTCTGTTCATATCGCGCTGATCTCTCTCCTCGATATCGTGTTTTATCTGATCCGCGTCTGCCGGCACGCCCTTTGCCAGGAGCTCATTTACGCGGCGGCGCGTCCTCTCCTCCACACTCGCGGTAAGGTATATCTTGAGCGCGGCGTCCGGCAGGATGACAGTACCGATATCCCGTCCGTCCATGACCACGGCGTTTTTCTCCGCAAGCTCTCTTTGCAGGCCGAGCAGCCTTTCCCTTACAGCAGGGTAGGCAGACGACGAAGAGGCCATATTGCCTGTCTCCTCGTTTCTGAGCGAGTCTGTGACATCCTCGCCATTCAAAAAAACTCTCTGCGTCCCGTCAACATAGCGGATGCCGACACTGGCTTCCGCCACCGCTCCGGATATCCCCTTTTCATCCTCCTTTGACAGCCCCCGTCTCAGGAAAAAGACAGCCAGCGCCCTGTACATGGAACCCGTGTCTACGTAGAGCAGTCCGAGTTTTGCGGCAAGCTGCTTTGCTATCGTGCTCTTGCCTGCGCCTGCAGGCCCGTCGATCGCTATATTTGCGTTCATTTTCTCTCCTTGCGAAATTTTTCTATTCTCCGGCTGCGGCGCAGCCCGCGGCCCAGCCCGTTGACCAGGCTATCTGCAGATTAAATCCGCCTGTAAAAGCGTCTACATCCAGGACTTCTCCCGTAAAATACAGGCCCTTCACAAGCTTTGACTCCATGGTCGCCGGATCAACCTGGGCTGTATTGACTCCGCCCCGTGTCACGACCGCGCTCTCATAGCCTCCGAGTCCCGTGAGCTCAAGTTCAAATGACTTCAGGCTGCGGACTATTGCCTGTCTCTGAGCCTTTGATACTCCGTTTACCTGAGCCGAGGGATCAGCGCCTGCCTGAGCAAGCAGCGGAACGACCGCGCTCTCGGGCAGCAGCCCCCTCATCACGTTTCTGAGGCTCTTGTTCTTTGCCTCATCAAAATCCCTCAGCAGTCTGCGGTCGAGTTCCTCTGCGGAAAGGGCCGGCTTCCAGTCGATCTCCGCTTTCAGACCGGCTATATCTTCCCGGCCCGATATCATGGCGCTCATCGTCAGCACGAGCGGCCCGCTGATACCCGTATGCGTAAACAAAAGCTCGCCTATATCGCTTTTTATACGTTTTTTTCCGTCTATGAGCGTCAGCGTGACGTTTCTGGGCGAAAGCCCCGCCAGCTGCGAGATATCCTCCCCTGCGGGGAGCTTTGCGCTTACAGGCACGAGCGAGGGCGAAAGCGGCCGGATATCGTGTCCTGCCAGGCGTGCCCACTCATAGCCGTCGCCGGTCGAGCCTGTCGAGGGATAGCTGAGGCCTCCCGTGGATACTATAACGCTGTCCGCCTCGAGCTCCCGGCCGCCGAGCCTGACTCCGCGGCACATTCCGCCGCGTATAACGAGTCCATCGACCTTTGCTCCGAGCTGCACTCTGACGCCGAGCGAAAGCGCTGTTTTTTCCAGAGTCTTTGTGACGTCGGAGGCGTGATCGCTTACCGGGAATACGCGTCCGCCGCGCTCCGTCTTCAGCCTGAGACCGCCCTCCTCGAGCAGCTCCATTATATCGGTATTTCCGAATTTCCGGAAAGACGAATACATAAAGCGGGGACTGCGGACTATATGTCTGAAGAATTCTTCAGGCTCGCAGGCGTTCGTCAGATTGCAGCGCCCTTTCCCGGT